>NZ_MKTM01000032.1:0-50870 GCF_001898245.1 Flavobacterium sp. 40-81 | reverse complement strand
TTTTGAAAAAAAATTTAATCCCTTTTTCTCCCTGATTCAACCTCAATATCTAATGAACTTCGCCTTGATTGCGGGTGCAAAAGTAGCACCTTTTTACTCTTCTCCAAACTATTTCCAAACTATTTTTTGCCTTTCTACAAAACAATAACTTAACAAACTGATTACTAATCCTTAATATAACAAATTATTTTTAGAGGGTTTTCATCCGCATCACCCACACCATTAAAAAACACTGCAATCTCAGTAAATTCAATTGAAAAACACAAATCCGGCTTTATCACCACACCACAATACACCTATATATAGTAAAACAAACATTTATTAAATTCTTTTACAATTATACCTTATATATATATTGTATGTATTTCTTTAAACCGTTATATTTGCGCTTTATAAATTTAACATATGATAAAGATTACATTACCCGATGGTTCGGTTAAAGAGTTTGCACAAGGTGCAACTCCGATGGATGTTGCCAAAAGCATTAGTGAAGGATTAGCCAGAAATGTTATTTCTGCTTCTTTTAATGGTACAACAGTTGAAACCACCACCGAGTTAACCACGGATGGTTCTCTTATCTTATATACATGGAACGACAAAGAAGGCAAAAAAGCTTTCTGGCATTCTACTTCCCACGTAATGGCGCAGGCTTTACAGGAAATGTATCCGGGCATTAAACTAACAATTGGTCCTGCTATTGATAACGGATTTTATTATGATGTTGATTTTGGTGATCACAAAGTAACCGACAGCGATTTCAAAGCTATCGAAGATAAAGTACTGGCGATCGCAAAAGAAAAGCACGAATTTAAAATGCGTTCGGCTTCAAAAGCAGAGGCATTGGCTTTCTATGCAAAAGAAAACAATCCTTACAAAACAGAATTAATTGAAAATTTAGAGGACGGTACGATAACTTTCTGTGATCACGCTACTTTTACCGATTTATGCCGTGGTGGCCATATTCCGAATACCGGAATCATCAAAGCCATGAAAATTTTATCTGTAGCCGGAGCTTACTGGAGAGGTGATGAGAAAAACAAGCAGTTAACCCGTGTTTACGGAATTTCATTCCCGAAACAGAAAGATCTGACGGATTACCTGGAATTACTGGAAGAAGCCAAGCGTCGTGACCATAGAAAATTAGGAAAAGAACTTGATTTGTTCCATTTCTCTCAAAAAGTAGGACAAGGTTTGCCTTTATGGTTACCAAAAGGAGCTGCTTTAAGAGATCGTTTGGAGCAATTCCTTAAAAAGGCTCAGAAAAAAGCCGGATACGAGCAGGTAGTAACACCGCATATCGGACAGAAAGAACTTTATGTTACTTCCGGCCACTATGCAAAATACGGAGCAGACAGCTTCCAGCCGATTCACACACCGGCAGAAGGTGAGGAATTTTTATTGAAACCAATGAACTGCCCGCACCACTGCGAAATATACAATGCAAAACCCTGGAGTTACAAAGATCTTCCGAAACGTTATGCCGAATTCGGAACAGTGTACCGTTACGAACAAAGTGGTGAATTACACGGTTTAACCCGTGTGAGAGGGTTTACTCAGGATGATGCACACATTTTCTGTACGCCGGATCAGCTGGATGCCGAATTTAAAAACGTAATTGACCTTGTATTATATGTATTCGGATCGTTAGGTTTTGAAAATTTCACCGCTCAGATTTCGTTACGTGACCCGGAAAAACCGGAGAAATACATCGGATCGGATGAAAACTGGGAAAAAGCGGAAAGCGCTATTATCAATGCAGCAGCCGAAAAAGGTTTAAACACTGTTGTTGAGTATGGTGAAGCGGCTTTTTACGGTCCTAAATTAGACTTCATGGTGAAGGATGCCTTAGGAAGAAGCTGGCAATTGGGAACAATTCAGGTAGATTACAATTTACCGGAGCGTTTTGAATTGACTTATAAAGGTTCTGACAATGAATTACATAGACCGGTAATGATTCACCGTGCTCCTTTCGGATCCATGGAACGTTTTATTGCCATATTACTGGAACATACTGGAGGAAATTTCCCACTTTGGTTGATGCCGGAGCAAGCTATCATACTGTCTTTGAGCGAGAAATATGAAAATTATGCCAAAAAAGTTTTAGATTTGCTAGAAAATCACGAAATTCGCGCCCTAATTGATAACCGTAATGAAACTATCGGTAAGAAAATTAGAGAAGCTGAAGTTCAGAAATTACCGTTTATGTTGATTGTTGGTGAGGAAGAAGAAAAGAACGGCACGATTTCTGTTCGTCGTCACGGTGATTCCGGAAAATCAAATCAAACAATGACTATCGATCAATTTGCTTCTTTAATACAGGAAGAAATCAATAAGACATTAAAATCATTCTAAGTTTAACTTAAATTTTTAGAGCCATAGCAATTAAAAACAACAGGGGTTACCAACCCAGAGTAGAAAAAAAGGATGCGCATAGAACAAACAATGCCATTCGAGTTCCTGAAGTTCGTCTTGTAGGAGAAAACATTGAGCCTGGAGTTTACAAAACTTCTCAGGCTTTACAAATGGCTGAAGAGCAAGAATTGGATTTGGTAGAAATCTCTCCCAATGCCGCTCCTCCTGTTTGTAAAATAATGGATTACAAAAAGTTTCTTTACGAGCAAAAGAAACGTGACAAAATGCTTAAAGCTAAGTCAACGCAAATTGTTGTAAAAGAAATTCGCTTTGGTCCTCAAACTGATGAACATGATTATGAATTCAAGAAGAAGAATGCTGAAAAGTTCCTAAAAGAAGGTTCTAAATTAAAAGCTTTCGTATTCTTTAAAGGTCGTTCGATTATCTATAAAGAACAAGGACAAATCTTATTGTTAAGATTAGCTCAGGATCTTGAAGAGTATGGAAAAGTAGAAGCACTTCCGGTTCTTGAAGGTAAACGTATGATTATGTTTATCGCTCCTAAGAAGAAAAAACAATAATCTTTTTAGAGCAACCGTTCCAAAACTTTAGCTTCGGGTAAAGCAGCAGAACAACCGACAATTAATCAAAGAGCATTATGCTCCTGATATGATATTGATTTTTACTTTTACAAGTAAAGACAAACAAAAATAGTAAGTAAGATAAATCTAATACCTAGGAAGAAAATGCCTAAAATGAAAACTAAATCTAGTGCTAAGAAACGTTTTAAAGTTACTGGCTCTGGAAAAATCAAAAGAAAGCACGCTTTTAAAAGTCACATTTTGACTAAAAAATCGAAAAAGCGTAAATTAGCTTTAACGCACTCTGCATTGGTTCACCAATCAGATATTAAGAGTGTAAAAGAACAATTAAGAATTATCTAATCGTTCTTTCGGTTACAACAATTTAATAACCCTGGAGTAGTGCCCGAAATTTATTTCGACAAGAACCTGAAAAGGTCGCCTGCTACAAAAACAATTTAAAATTATGCCAAGATCAGTAAATTCAGTTGCTTCAAGAGCTAGAAGAAAAAGAGTATTGAAGCAAGCCAAAGGATTCTTTGGAAGACGTAAAAACGTTTGGACAGTAGCGAAAAACGCGGTAGAAAAAGCAATGCAATATGCTTACCGTGGCAGAAAGCAAAAAAAGAGAAATTTCCGTGCATTATGGATTATGCGTATTAACGCTGGTGCACGTTTACACGGAATGAGTTATTCTCAATTCATGGGTAAAGTAAAAGCTAACAACATCGAATTGAACCGTAAAGTTCTTGCCGATTTAGCAATGAATCATCCAGAAGCTTTTGCAGCTATTGTAAATAGAGTTAAATAAACGTTTGTTAAACATATTTATCTTACTTATTATAAAACCCATTCGAAAGAGTGGGTTTTTTGTTTTATATCGTTAGTGTTCTTAACTCCTTCCTTTTTTCAAAGGTTTATTTTTAATTTTATACTACTTTTGAAGTCAATTCCATTTTAATGAAAAAAGCAACAACCAATACTACGACAAAAAGCCTGCATCCGCGAAACAAACATAATGACCGCTATGATTTTAACCAGCTCATAACGGTATATCCGGAGCTGAAGGCTTTTGTTGCCTTAAATAAATTTGGCAGTGTAAGTATTGATTTTGCCAATCCCGAAGCTGTAAAAGCGCTTAATGTGGCTTTATTAAAACAGTTTTACGGCATTGACTACTGGGATATTCCCAAGACCAATCTGTGTCCGCCCATTCCGGGACGGGCAGATTATATTCATTATATAGCCGATGTATTAACCGAAAGCAATCATCACAAAATACCAACCGGTAAAAACGTTCGTGTCCTGGATATTGGCGTAGGTGCCAATTGTATTTATCCGATTATCGGGCATCAGGAATATGGCTGGACGTTTGTGGGGACAGAACTGGACAAACCGGCTAAAGCTACTGCAGAAAAAATTATCAGCAACAATCCAGATCTGCAGGATACGGTTAGTATTCGCTTACAGGAAAACAAGCGCAATATTTTTAAGAATATCATACAACCGGGCGAAACGTTCGATATTACTATTTGCAACCCTCCGTTTCACACTTCCAGGGAAGCGGCAACACAAGGCTCACAACGCAAACTAAAAAACCTGGGCAAAGCTGCCGAAGGGAAACCGGTATTGAATTTCAGCGGTCAGAATAACGAGTTGTGGTGCGAAGGCGGCGAACTGGCTTTTATTACCAATATGATCTATGAAAGTGTTCACTTTAAGTCCCAATGCCTGTGGTTCTCGACACTGGTTTCCAAAAATGACCATTTAAAAAACTTTTACACTATTCTTAAAAAGGTAAAAGCAGTACAGGTTAAAACCGTTACTATGGAACAAGGCAATAAGGTGAGCCGTATATTACTCTGGACATTCTTAGAAGAACGACAACAGGAAAGCTGGTCGGCAAAAAGATAAGGGTTTTAATGCTAAAATATAGACATCCCGGTTTTGGTTGTCAGTAGTTCCAGCGCATTCATTCCCAATTCGGAATTTCCTTTTTCGTTTAATCCCGGACTCCAGGTGGTCACGGTAAAGTTTTTGGGATATAAGGCTGCTATACCACCGCCAATACCGCTTTTTCCGGGCAAACCTACTTTATAGGTAAACTCACCGGATTCGTCATAAAAACCACACATCTGCATTAGTGCATTTAGTCTTTTTACCTGACTCTGGGTTAAGATCTGCCTGCCGGATCGGGTCATTCCTTCATTGGCAAAAAAGAAAAAAGAGTGCGCCAGTTCTTTACAGGTCATTTCAATGGCGCATTGAAAAAAGTAAAAATCCAAAACTTCTTCCACATCATTTTCAATGTTTCCGAATGATTTGATAAAGTTTGCCAAAGCGGCATTCCGAAAACCGGTTTGTTTTTCCGATTCGGCTACTTTGCTGTTATAATTTATATTGGGGCTTCCGGATATGGTCCGGACGAATTCCAGGAAGTCCTGTTTCGGATTTTTTAATTGGGAAACCAGCATATCGGCAATAACAATCGCTCCGGCATTGATAAAAGGGTTTCTGGGTATTCCTTTTTCATATTCCAGCTGTACTAAGGAATTAAACGGATTTCCGGAAGGTTCCACACCAACGCGCTCCCACATTCGCTCGCCCAATGAGGCAAAAGCCAAGGCCACAGTGAGTGCTTTGGAAACACTCTGTATCGAAAATTTTTCTTCGCTATCGCCAATGCCGTAATCCTCGCCATCAATTGTTGTCAGGTGAATGCCAAATTTACCGGGATCTACTTTTGCCAGTTCGGGAATAGTGGCTGCGACCGTTCCGGTAACCGGTAATCTGCTGATTTGTTGGTATATTTCCTGTAAGATGGCTGTATAATTCATATATTCGGATCGAATGAGGTATTATTAAGCCACAAAATTATACTTTTTTGGTCTTCAAGAACAGAAATTATCTGTTTCTATTGTAAGGAAAGACTGTCCAGGCTGATAATTCTGTTCTGGATCGCATAAACCACCAGACCAGCCACGTTTTTGGAGTCTGTTTTTAACAACAGGTTGTTCCGGTGTCCTTCCACAGTTCGTGGACTGATAAACAGTTTTTCCGCAATTTCATTGGTACTCAACTGTCCACAGATTAACTGTAATACTTCTTTCTCCCGATTGGTCAAATAATCATCGTCGAAGTTACTTTTTGCTTTTTTCTGAGATTCAATCATGCTTTCGTTTACTACCTGCATTACAAAATCATTATAATAAAATCCTTTGCTGATTACCTCGTTGATGGTAAAGAGCATTTCTTTTGGTGTTGCATTCTTCACTAAATAAGAAGAGGCACCCACCTGAATCATATTCGCAATAAAAGGTTTGGTATTGTAGCTTGTTAAGGCAATAATTTTAATGTCGGGGAAAACTTTATGGATTATTTTCGTTGCTTCCACTCCGCTTATCAGCGGCATTTTCAGGTCCATTAAAATAACATCCGGAAGATTGCCTTTATTCTCATCCAGATAATCGATCAATTCACTTCCGTTAGAGGCTTCAAAAAGTATTTCAAAGTTTCTTTCCCGCTGTAAAATAAAAGCCACTCCTTTTCTGAAAAGCGCTTCGTCATCGGCTAAAACAATTTTAATTGTATCTGACATCAGATTAATTTTTAAAAATTAAAAGTCACATTTATTCCCTTATTAATCTCACTCTCAATATTGAGTTGTCCATTCAACATCGTAACTCTGCTTTCAATATTTTTCATACCAAGTCCGGGTTGTTTCTTTATAACTTTAGTATCAAAACCATTTCCATTGTCGGTATAAATACAATACCGCCCGCCAAAATCTTTGTCAAAACGGATGTCGATAACGGTTGCTTTTCCATGCCGTAATGAGTTATTAATCAATTCCTGCAAAATCCTGAAGATGTGCAGTTGGTTTTCATGCTTAATTTCTTCGAAAATTTGCTGCCTGTGTACGTTGTGATAGTTAATGTGTACTTCACAGTTATTGTACTGCTGGCACAATTCTTCAATAGCGGCATGCAGTCCGAACTTGTCCAGTATTGGCGGCAATAAATTGTGTGCTATTGTCCGGGAACTTTCCAGAACCTTAGCGGTAATTGTAATGATACCGGTTGTTATTTCTTTGACTTCTTCACCGGAAAGATCGGAAGCCGTTAGTAAATGGCTGTTCAAGGAAATGATATTTAATTTTGAACTGATATCGTCATGCAAATCCTGCGCTATTCTTTCTCTTTCTTTTTCCTGTGTGAGGATGGTAGCCTGCAGGAGTTTCTTCTGATAGTCAATTTCAAGGTCTTTTTTTTCCAATTCCTTCTGAACAATTTTCTTCCGGGAATAATAGACAAAAATCAGTACGGCAACAATCATTAAAACAAAGGCTATAAAAGTGTAGATTACAGCCGATATTATTTCTAAATCATGTGCGTTCAAATCATTCATAGTCTTCAGTATTACGACGGGCTCTTATTCGCCATTCTATGAAAATAAACAACTGGTATACCACTATCAGGAAGGCATTTAACAACCAGACAATATTCCGGGATTCGAGTTTCAGCGTGTTGATCAGGTTTCCTGAAATAAACAAAACCGTACTTCCGAAAAGATAAATCAATATCCCTGTGTTGATATAATAGTAATTTTTTTCCTTGTTTAAAAGATTGTAAAAGTGAAACATTGAATACAGTATTAACAGATAGGATGTTATAAAAATTTCAAACAGGTTGAATTTTAAAAACAGTTGTTTATCCGATAAGTACTGGACTCCTAAAACAAACAGGCATCCCATTAAACAGGTTCGCACAATCCTTCGCTGTATTTTCATTTCTAAAATTGTCAGGTAAAAAAAGCTTAACAAGATCAGCTGCAATACAAAGTAAAAATGGGAAAGGAACAGGTTATTGATTCCTTTATTCTTTAAAAGGCTTGTAAAAAACTGTATTAATGCGATAACAAATAAATAAAGGGTAAATATTCTGAAGGCCTTGTCTTCTTTTCTGCATCTCTTTAAATACAGAATCAAATTGATCCCTGAAAATACATACCCTAAATAGATAATATAATTAATCAAAAGGATAATTTTTTATTCACCACCACTAATAAAAGGTGCTTTTTTATTACAAGTACTCGGACACGGTTCTGAAAAATCATAGATATATTGTCCTTTGCTTTCGTCAATCATATCATTTCCATCAGCATCAACACCTACAATCATTAATTTTTCCACATTGCTTTCATCAACTCCCAGATAAGCTCTGACATTTTGCGCACCAGCTTCTTTCATTACCTGAGTAAAATCTACTCCGGGAACCCAGAAAGCTTTTAATTCATGGTGCCTGTTGTAGCTTCCTTCTTTGTTTTTCCATCTTGCAGCCCAGTCCTGAGCCGTTGCTAAACTAATCGTATTTTCTGCCATAAGTAATAAATTATAAGTTACATATCTTATGTAAAAATAATACTATTAATTTTTATTTTGGCATTTTTCCTTAAAAAAAATCGCATTTTATCACATTATGTTATGCTTTTGTTGTGCTAAAATGAACAAAATGTAACTTTTAAAAAAATACGAATATAAAAAATATGCATTTCATAAAAAAAAGCATAATAGTTACTATTATGCTTTTTTGAAATTGTGATCAGAATTTTATGTTTTGAGTTTTTTCTTTCTGGCTGCCGGAAATAATACATTGTTTAAGATTAAACGGTAACCGGGAGAATTGGGATGCAGGTCCAAAACCGTTGGTGCGTCGCCTACCCGATGCTCATAATCTTCCGGATCATGCCCGCCGTAAAACGTGAACATTCCTTTGCCTTTGGTACCGTGTATATAACGGGCTTCACCATTAAACTTGTTCTCTCCCATAACCAGGATATTCGATTTGATCCGCTCACTGTCGAAAGCGGTGGTCTGTCCCATAAAACCTTTCACCAGCTGGGTATGGTTCTGGCAAAGCATACTCGGGATGGGATCCCATTTTGCCGAATATTCCATCAGCGTGAAATAATCATTATCGGGCAATACTTTTCGCTTGCGCGACATATCAATATCTGAAAATTCATAAACAAGCGGGTTTCTTTCCAGGATAAAGTCCTTGAATGCAAAGCTTTTATTGTAGTCAATCCGCGCCTGATAGTTTGCCTCACTGTCATCGCCGTCAAACATCGGTTCACAGATGTCCACTCCTTCGGCAGCAAGGGCAATATCAAAGCTGTCTGTTGCAGAACACATGGCAAACATAAAACCGCCGCCAATTACAAAGTTTCGGATCTTAGCGGCTACAGCCAGTTTTTCCTGTGATACTTTGCTAAATCCCAACTTGGTTGCCAAAGCTTCCGCTTCTCTTTTTTGTTCAATATACCAGGGTGCATTCCGGTAGGCTCCGAAGAATTTCCCATATTGCCCGGTGAAATCTTCGTGGTGCAAATGCAGCCAATCGTATAGTAAAAGGGCATCGCTTAGTACTTCTTCATCATAGATCGCCGTAAACGGAATTTCGGCATAGGTTAAAACCAGTGTCACCGCATCGTCCCATGGTTTTTTCCCTTTGGGTGTATATACAGCAATTTTTGGTGCTTTTTCCAGCACAACCGTTTCCATATTTTGTGAAGGGGAACTAATTTCATTCAGGATTCCGTTTGCCTGATTGTCGGACAGCACTTCAAAAGTTACCCCGCGGATCTGGCATTCTTTACGGATCTCGGCCGCATCCGGCAACAGAAAAGAACCACCTCTGTAATTTAGCAGCCAGCTCACTTTATACTGCTTATCCAGTGCCCAATAGGTAATTCCATAGGCTTTTAAATGGTTTTGCTGCACTTCGGCTTCCATCGGCAGCAGTATAAATGCTGCTTTTGCCGAAATTGAAAACAGGAATACCAAGAATATATAAACGGACTTTTTGAGATGCATTACAATTGATTTATTTTCAAAGATAAGTGATTTCAAAAATAAAAACTCATAAAAAAAGCCTACAGATGCAGGCTTAATTTTATTTTTTAGAACGGAACATCGCTGTCGTCGTCAAAACTGTTCATGTTGCTTCCGAAAGCTTCGTTAGCCGATGGCAGGTTTTTCGTGATGAAAGGATTATCGTCCATATTCATTCGGGATGGCAATTCATCAAAAGGAGAACCGAAATCGTCCAGATTGTCAAATTTACCCAGATTTCCGATAAATTTCAGACGAATGTTATCCAATCCACCGTTACGGTGTTTGGCTACGATAAATTCTGCCTGACCTTGTGTTGGCGAACGCTCTTCGTCATCCCATTCATCAATTTTATAATATTCCGGGCGGTAAATAAAGGATACGATATCGGCATCCTGCTCAATCGCTCCGGATTCACGTAAGTCGGAAAGCAACGGTCGCTTACTGGCTCCACGGGTTTCCACCGCACGTGATAGCTGTGACAGTGCAATTACCGGAACATTTAACTCTTTTGCCAGGGCTTTTAAGTTTCGGGAAATAGTGGAAATCTCCTGCTCACGGTTTCCGCCGCCGCCTTTTCCGTTACCGCCGGCCGTCATTAACTGAAGGTAATCGATCACAATCATACGGATTCCGTATTGGGAAGCCAGACGACGGGCTTTTGCACGTAAATCGAAAATGGACAGTGACGGGGTATCGTCAATATATAAAGGTGCTTTTTCGAGGTCTTTTACTTTAATGGAAAGTTGTTCCCATTCGTGTTTTTCCAGTTTTCCGGTACGCAGTTTTTCAGAAGACAAACCGGTTTCGGAAGAGATCAAACGGGTGATCAGCTGTACGGATGACATCTCCAGCGAGAACAAAGCAACCGGTGCTCCGGCATCGATAGCCATATTTCTTGCCATTGAAAGTACGAATGCGGTTTTACCCATACCCGGACGTGCTGCGATAATAATTAAATCGGAAGGCTGCCAACCGGAAGTAAGTTTATCCAGATCGTGGAAACCGGTAGGGATTCCGCTCAATCCTTCTTTATTGGCAATTTCTTCAATACGTTTTTTTGCCTGGATCACTAAACTTTGTGCCGTTTCGGAACTTCTTTTAATGTTTCCCTGCGTTACTTCATACAGTTTGGATTCGGCCTTGTCCAACAAGTCGAATACATCGGTCGTTTCATCATACGATTCTTCAATAATTTCATTTGAAATTTTGATAAGGCTTCGCTGAATGTATTTCTGCAATATAATTCTTGAGTGAAACTCAATGTGTGCGGAAGATGATATTTTCTGAGTCAGCTGAATCAGGTAAAAATCGCCTCCGGCTAATTCTAACTTCCCGTTTTTTCGCAGCTGTGCGGAAACGGTCAGAAGGTCAATCGGCTGTGTATCGTTAAAAAGTTCTACAATGGCTTCAAAGATATGCTTGTGGGCATCTTTGTAAAAAGCATCGGGTTGTAAAATATCGATAACCTCATCCACACCTTTTTTATCAATCATCATGGCCCCCAGAACCGCCTCTTCAAGGTCTAATGCCTGAGGTGGTAATTTGCCTTTTTCCAGATTAATAATAGTAGTTTTATCTACTCTGTTTGGGTTTACATTTTTGAGGTTTTCCATATTGCTAAGGTAGCCAATTTTTAGGTGAATATATTTTGAGTTGTTAGTCTTATGCTGTTCATAACCTCTCAAAAAATGTTAATAGTTAAAAAAAATCCGAAGCTGTAAGGCTCCGGATGTTATGATTTGTAAGGTAATTTCGATTATTCTTTATACTCACCCATTCTACTGTATTTTTCCATACGCTGAGCCACTAATTCTTCTGTTGATAAGTCTTTCAACTCGTTATATCCTTTGGTGATATATTGTTCAACGGTTCTGAAAGTCGTTTCTCTGTCGTAATGAGCACCACCAAGCGGTTCCGGGATAATATCGTCAATTAACTTTTGTTTTTTCATATCGAAAGAAGTTAATTTCAACGCTTCGGCAGCCTGCTCTTTGTATTCCCAGCTTCTCCATAAAATAGAAGAACACGATTCCGGAGAAATTACAGAATACCAGGTATTTTCCAACATGTAAACTTTATCACCAACACCAATTCCCAAAGCTCCACCTGAAGCTCCTTCACCAACGATAACCGTGATGATAGGCACTTTCAGACGAATCATTTCGAAGATGTTTCTGGCAATAGCTTCCCCCTGTCCTCTTTCTTCTGCTTCCAATCCCGGATATGCTCCCGGAGTATCTACTAATGTAACTACAGGGATTCCGAATTTTTCGGCCATTTTCATTAAACGAAGTGCTTTTCTATATCCTTCCGGATTTGCCATTCCGAAGTTACGGAATTGTCTGGTTTTCGTATTGTATCCTTTTTGTTGTCCGACAATCATGAACGACTGTCCGCCAATTTTACCAAGTCCGCCAATCATTGCTTTGTCGTCCTTAACACCTCTGTCTCCAAAAAGTTCCAGGAAAGTATCCCCGCAAAGGGCTCTGACATGGTCCATCGTGTACGGTCTGCTTGGATGTCTCGAAAGCTGAACACGTTGCCATGCCGTTAGATTTTTATATATATTTCTCTTGGTTTCTTCTAATTTTTTCTCAATTTGTTTGCACGTATTAGAAACATCAACATCCGATTCCAGTCCGATTATCTGACATTTATCTAACTGATCTTCAAGTTCTTTAATAGGAAGTTCAAAATCTAAATATTCCATTTTTTAGTACCTTTTTGGGTTTAGTTTGAGCTACAAAGATAAATTATCATTTTATATTGTAGTAACAATTTATTAATTTGTTTTTATTTTTTTATAGTTCTTGGCGATTCCGTTTAGCAGAACCGTAAGCAGTATTATGGCCGCTCCCACATAAAAAGAAGGGCTCATTTTTTCTTTTTCCCGGAAAACCAAAACGGCTAATATAATTCCGTAAATAGGCTCCAGATTAATCGTCAGCATTACGGTATACGGGCTTAAATATTTCATGACTTTCACTGAGGCTAAAAAGGCATAGGCCGTACAAACAGATCCTAAAACCAGCAGCCAGATACAATCGGATAAGCTCAGTACAAAGAATTCCCGGGTAAAATATCCGGATACCAGCATATAAACCGTCAGAAATCCGACACCGCCCAGCAGTTCATAAAAAGTGATGACTCCTGCGTCATGTTTTTGAGCAAACTTCCCGTTGATCACTGAAAAAAGTGCCGATAAAAATGCCGAGGTCAGCGCTAAGATTATTCCGTTAACATGGTCGCCTTCCACATTAAAGATGATTCCCAATCCCAACACGACTATCAGGCCGAAAAGCACTTCATACCAGATCATTTTTCTTCCATAGAAAATGGGTTCCAGAAATGAGGCAAAGAAAGCGCCGGTAGACAGACAGGCTAATGTTACGGAAATGTTGGAAACTTTAATCCCCATAAAGAAGGTCAGCCAGTGCAGCGCAATGACCAATCCGCCTAAAAGGAATTTCACGAGCGTAGTCCCGGAAACGGCTATCGGTCTTTTTCGGTATAACAGGTAAAGCAATACCAGAAATACCGCCACCATCATGCGATACCACACCAAAGGCAGGGCTTCCAGGGAAATCAATCCGCCTAAAATAGCGGTAAACCCCCATATAAAAACAATTAGATGGAGGTTTAAGTAACTTTTAATATTATCGTTTGGCATTTCTAAGTAGGTAAATCGCTAAAATTCCAAAAACAAAATTAGAGAACCATACGGCCACTAAAGGCGGTACGCTGGATTTTTCGGCCAGTGTTCCAAAAATCTTGTCAAAGAAAATAAAGGTAAAGGCTATCGCAATTCCCAGGGCTAAGTTTACTCCCATTCCTCCTCTTCGCTTCATGGAAGAAACCGAAACGGCAATAATGGTCAGGATAAATGCCGAAACAGGGATACTGTATTTTTTATATTTTACAACCAGATAGGTGTTGATATTGGGGGAACCACGTTGTTTTTCCTTTTCGATAAACCGGTTCAGTTCTCCTAAGGTCATGGTTTCTGCAACATAAACAACCGGTGTTAAATCTTCCAGGTCAAAATCCAGAATCATGTCCTTTTGTTCCTGTTTTTCAATTTTATCATCCAGTTCTCCAATGGTACGCTTGCTGTAATTGAATAAGGTATACGTACTGTCGGCAGGATTCCATTTTATACGGCTGGCATTGATTTTATATTCTAACTGATCGCCTTTAAATTTTTCAAGGGTAAAGTTGAACGCTATCTTGGATTCGTAGTTAAAATTACTCACATAGATAAATTCGTCTTTACTAATCTGCCGGTAAACATCCTGGTTTTCCCTGACTGTTGGATTACTGGACAGGTAATTGTAACGGAAATCGTTGAATCCCTGACTTGCTTTGGGCACCAGAAAGAATCCCATAACCAATGAAAACAGCGATACTAACGTTGCCCCGATAATGTACGGCCGTAAAAAACGGCTAAACGAAATTCCGGAGCTTAAAATCGCAATGATCTCGGTGTTATTTGCCAGTTTCGAGGTAAACCATATTACGGAAAGGAACAGGAATATCGGGAAAAGTAAATTGGCAAAATATATTGTAAAATCGTAATAGTACTTTAAAATGGCTACTAAAGGTACTTTATTAGCAAGCATTTTATTGATCTTTTCCGAGACGTCAATAACGATTCCTATAGGAATAAACATTAATAACATGACCGAGAAGGTTGCTAAATACCGTTTTAGGATATATTTATCGATTATGTTCATTCGCAAGTTAGAATAGAAAATTAATTGTTAGCATTATAAACGTTGGCTCATCTGTTTTACCATTTTTTCCTTCCATGCATAAAAATCACCTGCTAAAATATGCTGTCTGGCTTCGCGAACCAGCCACATATAAAATCCTAAGTTATGAATGGTTGCGATTTGCTTCCCTAAGTATTCGTTAGCAGCAAATAAATGGCGTAAATAGGCTTTTGAGTATTCGGTATCTACAAAAGTAATTCCCATTTCGTCAATTGGGGAAAAATCGTCTTCCCATTTTTTATTTTTAATGTTAATTGTACCGTTAGCTGTAAATAACATTCCGTTACGGGCATTACGCGTTGGCATCACACAATCGAACATGTCAATTCCCAATGCGATATTTTCAAGGATGTTAACCGGTGTTCCCACTCCCATTAAATAACGCGGTTTGTCTTCCGGTAAAATGGCCGTAACCACTTCTGTCATCGCATACATTTCTTCTGCCGGCTCTCCCACAGAAAGTCCTCCGATGGCATTACCCTGCGCTCCTACACCGGCAATGTATTCTGCCGACTGCTGACGCAGGTCTTTATAGGTACTTCCCTGTACAATCGGGAAAAATGTTTGTTCGTATCCGTATTTAAACGGTAATTTATCCAAATGTGCAATACATCTGTCCAACCAACGGTGGGTCATGTGCATCGAACGTTTTGCATACCGGTAATCACAAGGGTATGGTGTACATTCATCGAATGCCATGATAATATCGGCTCCGATGGTACGCTGGATTTCCATCACATTTTCCGGTGAGAAAAAATGATAGGATCCGTCAATGTGCGATTTGAATTTTACGCCTTCTTCTTTAATTTTTCTATTGGAAGAAAGGGAATATACCTGATAACCGCCGCTATCCGTTAATATATTCCGGTCCCAGTTCATGAATTTGTGCAATCCACCCGCTTTTTCCAATATTTCGGTTTGTGGGCGCAGATATAAATGATAGGTATTTCCTAAAATAATATCGGGATTAATATCGTTTTTTAATTCTCGCTGATGCACTCCTTTAACGGAAGCAACTGTTCCGACAGGCATAAATATTGGTGTTTCAATAACACCGTGATCTGTAGTTATACTTCCCGCTCTGGCTTTTGACAACGGGTCTTTGTGTAATAAATCGAACTTCATACTTACTTTTTACAATCGGCAAAGATAATCGAATTCAACTATTCGATTGGGAGTTCCTTAGAAAATATTAACGATTGCGTCTTTATTTAATATTCTTTTTAAACAAATCCGCCGAAATGATAATAAGCAATTGTTTTGCTTACATTTTCTTCATTATAACGTAAAATCCAAAGGCAATAAAAACAGTCAGTACTCCGGTTCCGATCCACAGCGTATCAAATCCGTAAAAATCGGCTACACGGGTTCCCAAATAAGGCGATACGATATGGGCCGCAGAATAGGCCAGGGCGCCAAATCCCATATAAGCGCCTCTGTTTGTTGCTCCGGAACGCTGAACCGTCACGGTAGCCACAAACGGCATTACCAGGATTTCCGAAATACACAGAACAAACATGGACACATACAATACCAGGTATTTACCCGGCAGTACCAGCATTATAAACGACAAGCCGCATAAAATCGTTCCTAAAATGATTACCTGTGCCGATGTCATTTTACGTTCGGCAATATGCACCAGCAGCATTTCCAGCGCAAAGACCACAAAACCGCTATAGGCCAGCAATATCCCGATGTCTGCTTCGGTTAATTTATGGATCTCTTTATAAAACAAAGGTAATGTACTCAGCAACTGAAAGAAACAGATAGCATATAGAGCCGTTAGTATGTTGAACCAGATAAACTGTTTGTCCCTGTATGGAGAAACTTCTTTGGCTTCTGCCGCCGCATCCGCTTCTTTTTTCAATACGTTTTCGTTCCCTTTTCTGTTTCTGAAATAAAAGAAGAATAACAGCCCGGCCAAAACAGCACCGATCGCATTGCCGTAAAAAAGCCAGCTGTAGGATATAATTGCCAGCAAGCCGCCCAAAGCAGGACCTATGGAAAATCCAAGGTTAATAGCCATACGATTGAGCGAAAAAGCACGGGTAATATTTTCCGGTTTGGCATAGTATGCCACCGAAACGGAATTGGCCGGCCGGAACGAATCGGTAATCACGCTCAATATAAATATTCCTACCGCCAGTGTTTCCACCGTTTTAAATAGCGGCAGCAGGCAGAACATCGGAACCGACAGCAATAAGCTTACCGTCTGCACTTTAAAATGTCCTACTTTATCGGTCAGCCAGCCGCCTAACCAGGAACCGGTTACCGCTCCCAGACCAAAACAGCTTAGTACCGTACCGGCTTCCTTTAGCGAAAAGTGCAGGGCTTCCGTCATATAAATCCCTAAGAAAGGAAGCACCATAGCTCCGCTTCTGTTGATAAAAATAACCAGCGCAAGCATCCATGCGGGTTTTGACAAACCGCGATACGAATCCAAATAAATATCTAAAAAACGTTTCATCTGTTAAACCAAAAAGGGGATACAATTAAAAAGTTACTAAAAGTACTACATTTAAAGCGTTTCCTCCTATCATAAAGCGAAATTATTACGTGCTAAATCTGAAACTAAAAAACAAAAAGAGTTGGTACATCTTTAAAATAAAACTATTTTTGCCATAGTTTAACTTTTACATAAAAAATGAAGCCTAACACTCAACAATTAAACGACTTAACAATTCAGGTTAGAAGAGATATTCTTCGTATGGTTCATGCTGTAAATTCAGGACACCCTGGAGGTTCACTTGGCTGTACCGAATTTTTAGTAGCCCTTTACCAACATTTAATGGACCGCAAAGAAGGTTTTGACATGAATGGTAGCGGTGAAGATCTTTTCTTCCTGTCCAATGGTCACATTTCGCCGGTTTTTTACAGCGTATTAGCAAGAAGCGGGTATTTCCCTGTTGCTGAATTAGCTACTTTCCGCCTTATCAATTCCCGTTTACAAGGGCACCCGACTACGCATGAAGGGTTACCTGGAATTCGTGTTGCTTCAGGTTCATTAGGACAAGGAATGTCTGTTGCCATCGGAGCTGCGCTAACCAAAAAATTAAACGGTGACAACCATATTGTTTACAGTTTACATGGTGACGGTGAGTTACAGGAAGGGCAAATCTGGGAAGCGGCGATGTATGCTTCTGCTAAAAAAGTAGACAACTATATTGCTACCGTAGATTTAAACGGAAAACAAATTGACGGAACAACAGAAGAAGTTTTATCCTTAGGCGATTTAAGAGCCAAATTTGAGGCTTTCGGATGGGATGTTCTAGAGATAAAAGAAGGAAACAACCTTGAGGCTATCATCAATGGTATGACAGATGCCAAATCAAGAACCGGAAAAGGAAAACCAGTTTGTGTATTGCTATATACCGAAATGGGTAACGGTGTTGATTTCATGATGCACACACACGCATGGCACGGGAAAGCACCAAACGATGCACAATTGGAAAGTGCTTTAGCTCAAAATCCGGAAACTTTAGGAGATTATTAATCAATCTTTCTAATTTTTAAATTCTTTTAATTACGTCAACAAATGAAAAAATATACAAACACAGGAAATAAAGATACGCGCTCTGGTTTTGGAGCCGGACTTACAGAACTTGGTCAAAAAAATGAAAATGTAGTAGCACTTTGTGCAGACCTGATCGGTTCATTAAAAATGGATGATTTCAAGAAAAATCATCCGGAACGTTTTTTCCAGATCGGGATTGCAGAAGCTAACATGATTGGAATTGCAGCGGGAATGACTATTGGCGGTAAAATTCCTTTTACCGGAACATTTGCCAACTTTTCTACCGGAAGGGTTTACGACCAGATTCGTCAGTCGGTAGCCTACTCCGATAAAAACGTTAAAATCTGCGCTTCACATGCCGGATTAACATTAGGAGAAGACGGTGCTACACACCAGATCCTTGAAGATATCGGTTTGATGAAAATGCTGCCTGGAATGACGGTAATCAACACTTGTGATTACAATCAGACAAAAGCAGCTACATTAGCTATTGCTGAGCACCACGGACCGGTTTACCTGCGTTTCGGCCGACCGTCTGTACCTAACTTCACTCCGGAAAACGGAACATTCGAAATTGGTAAGGCTGTTGTATTAAACGAAGGTACTGATGTTACAATTATCGCTACCGGACATTTGGTTTGGGAAGCTTTGGTTGCTGCGGAAGCTTTGGAAGCAAAAGGTATTTCTGCCGAGGTAATCAACATCCACACGATAAAACCACTGGATGAAGAAGCGATTCTTAAATCGGTTGCTAAAACAGGTTGTGTTGTTACTGCTGAAGAGCACAATATGCTTGGCGGTTTAGGCGAAAGTGTTTCCAGAACATTATCGTTAAACAATCCTGCACCACAGGAATATGTAGCCGTTAAGGACAGTTTTGGCGAAAGCGGAACACCGGATCAGTTAATGGAGAAATACCAGTTGAACAATCAGGCTATTTTTGCAGCTGCCGAAAAGGTTATCACACGAAAATAATCAATATGTTTTATACAACAAAGCCTGTCCGACTGGACAGGCTTTATTTTTACAGCAGTATTTACCATAAAAAAAGCCCTCTTCTTGAAAAGGGCTTTTTTTTATTTTACTGGCTTACTCTTAGTGACAAGTAGCGTCCAGATGTTTTCTTAATCGTGCCGGATTCGTGTTGTTTCCGCTACAATCCGGGATCAAATCATAGGTATACTGGTTAATAGTACCCGGAATGCGGATCTCTTCTTTTGTAGGTACGCCATCATTATCATCATCCACATCAAAAATATCGGCGATACCGTCACCATCTGTATCAATCAGGTTGTAATTTGCATCAAAACCATATTCATATCTTGACAATACACCATCGGCATCCTGATCTAAAAATTGTATATCGTATAATTTAAACGTAAACACCAACGGTGAATATTCCGGAATACTTCCAACATATTGGCTATAATAGCCTAATCCTGAAGGCAGGAACATTACTCCTGCTCCGTAATCTTCATGACGCAATGTTCCGTCCGGTACTCCCGCTTCGTTTACATTTTCTACTGTAACTCCTCTTCTGAATTCCGGGAAAATAAACTCCCATCCTTTTATCGCTCCCACAAGGCTGATTTCGGTAGCATTCGGAGCATAATCAAACTGGTACCCCGTTAACAGCGTTCCTCTGTAGGAAGTGTACAGTTTATCTACACCACAAGGGGCATCACCTGTACCGGCAGCAGTTTTTAAATAATAAACTTTATATAAGATATTGTGAAGTTTCACTGTTTTATTCAATAACGGATAGGTTGTCTGATCCCAGATAGAAACCTGACTTCCTCCGGCAGGAATCGCTGTGATTGTCATATCCTCAACATCTCCATGTGCATTATGAGTAACTTCCAGGTAATGTGTTTTCAAATAATTTTCAATGGCTGTATTATCAGCGGCAAACTGCTCAGAATAATCCCGGATTTCAGCACCACCGCTACCTTTATCATCACATGCAAAAAGAGAAAACATAAGGACTAAGCTCCCTACTATCTTAAATAATCTATTCATTATTAATAAAATTTAACGGTGCAAGATACAATTTTCATTTATTTTTGTTTTAATATTAACATTGAATTTTGAATTTTCATATGAGAGTGGATAAATATTTATGGTGTGTACGCTACTATAAAACAAGAAACATTGCAACAGAAGCTTGTAAAAAGGGGCACATCACTGTAAATGGGCAAACAGCAAAGCCTTCCAGGGAAGTTTTTGCTACAGATAAAATTACATTACGAAAAGATCAGATTAACTACATACTGACCGTTCTGGATATTCCCGAAAGCAGAGTGGGCGCCAAACTGGTTGACATATACCGAAAAGACGAAACGCCTTTAGAGTCTTTTGAACATCTGGAATTACTAAGACTTTCCAAGGAGCATTACCGCGCCAGAGGAACAGGCCGTCCTACTAAAAAAGACAGACGGGACATTGACGATTATACCTTAGATGCCGACGAAGATGACACTGAAACTGAATAAAAGTTACTGGGAAGACCGCTATCTGAACAATGAGACCGGATGGGATGCCGGTTCAATTACCACACCGCTGAAGGATTATATTGACCAGATTGACGATAAGACGCTGAAGATCTTAATACCCGGTGCCGGAAATGCACACGAGCTGGATTACCTGTTTTCAAAAGGATTCCAGAATGTATTTGTCATAGATCTGGCCGCTTCGCCGTTACAGAACATCAAAAAAAGAAATCCGCTGTTTCCCGGATCCCAGTTGATTCAGGGCGATTTTTTTGAGTTGGAGGAGCACTTCGATCTGATCCTGGAGCAGACTTTTTTCTGCGCGCTGTCACCGGAGCTTCGCAAAAATTATGTTTCCAAAATGGCACAATTACTAAACCCTAACGGAAAAATCGCCGGACTGCTGTTTGATTTCCCGCTCACCGAAGCCGGACCTCCGTTTGGCGGCAGCAAAGAAGCGTATTTAAGCCTTTTTTCAGACATATTTTCGATAAAAACGCTTGAAAGAGCTTATAATTCCATAAAACCAAGACAAGAAAAAGAGTTCTTCTTTATCTTTGAAAAAAAATAACAACGACACAAAAACAATGAAAAATATTATCTTAACCCAACAGGAAATCAACCATAAAACCAAACGAATTGCTTTTCAGATCTACGAAACTTTTGTAGATGAAAACGAAGTTGTTTTAGCGGGGATCGCTTCCAACGGGTATATTTTCGCTCAGAAAATTGCGAAAGAACTGGAACAGATTTCCGATTTGAAGGTTATTTTATGCGAAGTAAAAATCAACAAAACCAAACCTCAGGAAAAAATCACTACCTCACTAAGCCCGGAGCAGTACGAAAATAAAGGTTTGGTACTGATTGATGACGTGCTTAGTTCCGGCACCACTTTGATTTATGGTGTAAAGCATTTTCTTGACGTTCCGCTGAAAAAATTCAAAACCGCGGTACTGGTAGACCGGAACCATAAAAAATATCCCGTTAAAGCCGATTTTAAAGGCCTCTCCTTGTCGACTTCACTATTAGAGCACATCCAGGTTGTTTTTGAAGAAACAGAGGAATACGCCTATTTAAGTTAACAGGCTTTCAATTTCCGAAACAATATGATCCGGCTTTTTACCATCAACGGCAATCACATGTTTGGCCTGGTGGTAAAAATAGCTTCGGTCAAACAAATGTTTGGCTATAAATTCTTCTATTTCGGTTTCTTTTAACGAAGCCAGCAAAGGTCTGCCCGCCTTTTCATTTTCCAGTCGTTGCATTAACTCCTTAACGGATGCTTTTAAGTATACCGATACGATACCTTCCAGCTGTAAAAATTCATGGTTATTGGCATAACAGGGAGCACCACCACCCAGACTTAATATATAATCCTCCTTTTCTGCTATAAATTCCCGGAGCGTTTCGTGCTCGATCTTGCGAAATCTGACTTCTCCAATCTCCGAAAACAATTCCGGAATGGTCTTTTTTGTCTTTTCTTCAATAATTTTATCCAGATCAAAAGCCGGTATTGCTATTTTTTCTGATAATATTTTACCTATTGTTGACTTACCGGAACCCATATAGCCAATGAGGACTATTTTTTTCATAATAATAAATATCTAATAAACAGAAACTTAAATAATCCCTGTAAAAAAAAGGCAAATTTAAACCAAAATTCCCTTGGATAATAAAAAATACGTCTTATATTTGCACCCGCAATCAGGAAATGATTACAGACTCGGTAGCTCAGCTGGTAGAGCACATCACTTTTAATGATGGGGTCCTGGGTTCGAATCCCAGCCGGGTCACAAAAATGACCTGAATTTATTTTCTGAAAGCAAGACTCGGTAGCTCAGCTGGTAGAGCACATCACTTTTAATGATGGGGTCCTGGGTTCGAATCCCAGCCGGGTCACGAAAGTCGAACAGCGATGTTTGACTTTTTTTTTTAAGGCCACGTGGAGAAATTGGTAGACTCGCCATCTTGAGGGGGTGGTGTTGAAAGACGTATGGGTTCGAATCCCATCGTGGTCACGAGGATTGCCTAAAGTAATCTGAATGATCAGAAATAGTACGGGAGGTTCCCGAAAACTGTTTCAGGAAATATTGATAAAGAGATTAAGAAATAATTACAGACTCGGTAGCTCAGCTGGTAGAGCACATCACTTTTAATGATGGGGTCCTGGGTTCGAATCCCAGCCGGGTCACTAATTAACCTGAATTATTTCTTAAAAAATACCGACTCGGTAGCTCAGCTGGTAGAGCACATCACTTTTAATGATGGGGTCCTGGGTTCGAATCCCAGCCGGGTCACAAAATGGTTCCACCGGAGTCATAAAAAAAGACGCAATTGCTGCGTCTTTTTTTGTTTTAAATACTTTCATAAGCACAAGGCTAAAATTCGTTACTGCGGCTTACGCAACAGGTTTGAATCAGCCTTCTCCATCGGAGCCGACGGTTTTATGATAATATTCACGCAGCAACTCCATAAATTCTATCTTTTTCAACGGTTTAATCAGATAATCGTCAATAAACTCATATTCGTTTATTTTTTCCATATCAGCAAGGCTAGTAGAGGAGCTTAAGATAAAAACGGGAATGTTACTTACAAAATCCATTTCCATCCTGCAAACCTCATCCATGAATTCCCATCCGGTCATCTGCGGCATATTAATATCCACAAATAACATGTCCGGCCAGTCTTCTCTCCTGTCCTTAACAGACTGGAAATGTTTTATAGCCGAAACGGCATCCTCAAAACCGATTACCTCGGTAGCTGCCTCGGGAAACTTCATCACCATCTTTCCGAATATGAACCGGAATATCGAATCGTCGTCGATAATAGCAATACGTAGTTTTGTCATATAATTGGGTATTTAGGGCTTACTTATTTATCAAACTGGACATAAAAAGTACTTCCTTTATCAGGCTCACTAACTACATAAATCCTCCCTCCCAATGATTCTATCTGATGTCTGGTCATAAAAAGTCCAATCCCCTTGCTGTCATATCCGCTATGAAAGGTCTTCCTGAATTTGAACACATGCATCCCATACCTGTCCAGATCAATCCCTATTCCATTATCCTTAACGCTAAAGCCGCATTTTCCTTCTGAAGCATAGGATCTGATCGTAATCTGCGGTTTCCTGCCCGGTACTGTGTACTTTAAAGCATTCCCTATCAGGTTATACATGATGCTCTCCAGATAGATTCTTGAATAGGAAATAGCCGGAACTTCAAAATCAGCTTCTATTACAGCACCCTTAGTATGGATCTCTGCCGAGAATTGCTGGATGGTCTTCCTGTATATCTGTTCGAAACCACATCTTTCCATTGGCAGCGATTTACTGCCTCTGACTTCCAGTATCTCGATAAGTTCCTGCATAATCTCGATAAGTCCGTCACTTGAACACTGCAGGAGCTCCAGATATTCTTTTCTGTCCGTTTCATTATCTGCATGCTCAATCTCGGCAACCAGCATCTGGATATTTCCGGCCGGCCCTCTCAGATTGTGTGCAACGATCTGGTTAAATTCTTCCAGTTGCCGCACCTTGGTTTCCAGGTCGATCGTTGCAATCTCCAGCTGTCGGTTATTCCGCTGCAGTTCCTCCACATACTTTCTATACTGTGTAATATCCTGTATCTGCGCAATATAGAAAATGGGCGTTCCATGCTGATCAAAGACGGCCGACATGGTTTGAAGGCACCAGATAAAACGTCCGTCTTTATGGATATACCGCTTTTTTATAGTGTAACTTTCGGTTTCAAGCGTCTTAAGCTTATTCATATTTTCCTCAATATACGGCAGGTCGTCCGGATGCGTATAGTCACTACATTTCATCCTGGACATTTCCGACACATCATAACCCAGTATTTTTGTAAGGGTATTGTTTACTTCAATACAGCGCCCGTCGGTACCCACTAAAGCCATTCCCAATCCTGAATGCAGAAAAGCCTGGTTGAACTTTTGTTCGTTAACCCTGACCTCATCCTCAATTTTCATCCTGTTACTGATATCCGTAATAATAACGGCCGCTTTTTGTTTTGAATAATAAACAGGTCTCACCTGCATCCTGTACCATCGTTCACTGTTATCCTCCAAAGGAGATTGGTATTCCATACTTAGGGATTTGTTCTCTCTTAAGGAATCCCTGATAAGGGAAACAAAAGATCTCCCAAGCTTGTTTGGAAAAATAACTTCCAGATTCTTTCCCAGAAACATTGTCGGATCATAAAAAAGCTGGTCTTCGTCATTCGTCCAGCAATTAAGGATCTCACCGGTAACACTGACCTCAAATACCATATCGTCTATTGAGGCCAAAAGCTGGTCCAGCTGGTTTTTTCTGGTTTGTAGTTTTTGGCTTTTCCGGATCGTTTCTGTAACATCAAAAAAACCGATAATTGCATATTTTGTTCCCGAGATCTCGATCATCCTGGAACTAACGGATATCCAGATCAGCGGCTTTTCACCGATTTCTATCCCAATCACACTGTCCTCTACCATTTTGTCCGTTTCCAGTGTTGCAATAAACGGCAATCCGTTCCGATCCAGCGGGGTCAGGTCTTCCGCATAGGAAAAACTAAACAATTCAAAGCAGCTGCTGCCCTGATAATTCTGCTCGTCCAGACATAAAACGACTTTGGCTTTTTTGTTAGCCAGAACGATGTTTCCTTCAAAGTCTGCAAGAATCAAACATTCTTTACTAATATTTTGCGTAATGCCAAATATTTCATCGCTCAACATGTTCTGAAGTTCCGCTGAATGCATATCTTTTTTTTTATTGATAAACTAAAATAATAAAATTCTAAATAGAGATTGGTATCACTAGAAAACAAGGATTATCTTCTATTAATGCTCTTGAAGACAAGAAAAGAAGACAATCAAAAATAATCGTTTAAAGCACTGTCGCTTTTTTAACATGCTTAAATATATAGTTCTATATACTTAGTGGGGGGACCGTTTAGCAAATTATTCTTTCAGAAAAAACCATTGACTTTTGTCAGATTCAGCCAAACCGGCCGAAATGACCTTCCTGTTTCAAACTCCTAACTCCCGTCTAAGCAATTCCTTAATTGGCGAAAGATACGTTTTAATTGCTAAAAATGTTCGCTCCTGCTAACTATTTAGGAAACTTTCAGTATCATTCCAATCACTTTTGTCCCCGCCGACCCTGTTTTTCCCTGTAAAGCAGACTACAGTTATCGCTTCTGTCATTTTTATAGTGCTATGGGATATCCTGCGAGAATACATAAGAAAGGGATTCTCTAATCAGGTTACAGGATTTGTTTTTTAGCTGCCTGCCCGAAATTTCACCTTTTTCGATCTGACCGGAATTAGCTGTTATTTTCCAAACCGGCAATAGCCGTTAAAAAGGCTTTTAATCCTTAACAAATACAGAATTTATTCGTAAAATTGAGTTCTTTAAGTAAGCCCCTATATGAAAACAAGCTCTTGTCCATCAATTGATGATTTTAAGTATATATGGAGAAGATACTCCCTCTTTATCAACAAGAGAACGCGAACGGGAAAAAAGTACCTGAACAGGAACGAAATGTGGAAGGACCGGTTTTTCACACAAATCATAAAATTTGCAATACCAACAGGAATAGTCTCTCTTATCGTTAATATTGTAATAGAATGTTCACACAGTAGTTATATAACAGCCATAACCGATTTACTTGCATTCGTATCGATTATTATCGTAGTGCTGCATAAAAAGCTTACGATCCGATTTAAGAAGTTTTTTGGAGTGACCGTAATGATGCTCTTCTCCATTATCAAAATAGTAACCTTACATTCCCTGATGTGCGGAACGGTTTTTCTGCTGCTGCTCAGTGTGTTTGTTACGCTTCTGTTTTCTAAAAAATTGGCTTACCTGTCGGTTGCTGTCAATGCGATGATCTGTATTTTGTTTGGCATCGCTTTATTTGAGGGTTTTCCGATACACGAACTGGAACTGGCACATGATAACATACCCTACAGATGGATACTCTACTCGTTCAACTTTATATTTTCAAATCTGGTAATGGTCTCCATTATTATATATGTTATCAGCGGTTTTGAAAAGACCATTCTAAAATCTGAGAATCTTTATATCAAACTCCGCCAGGAAGTACAGGAAAAGGTTGTCAAGGAAAATCTGCTACAGGAAGCTGTGACCCATTATAAAAGTTTGTTTTTTTTTAATCCGCTGCCGATGATCATTTATCATCCCACTACTTTACGTTTATTATATGTAAACAAAAGTGCCATACACTGCTACGGATACAACAAGAAAGAGTTTCTGGATATGAAAGTAAACCGGCTTCTGCAGTGTGATGAAGAAACATTCAGGAACAAGGTACGCAGAGATTATGTTCATCAAAGAGACCGGCATTATTGTAAAAACGGAAATCCCATACTGGTGGATATTAATGCCAGTAATATACGGTTAAACGGATCATGGGTACGGTTAGCCATCATCAGGGACATTACGTCAGAAGCAGCCTATATTGCTGCTATTGAGAAAAAGAATAAAAAGATGAAGGAAATAGCCCATCTGCAATCACATGTTATACGAAATCCCTTATCCAGGATAATGGGAATCATCGAGTTGTTGCAGTCGGATCCTGTTGCAGCAGAAGAACTGGATCAGCTGCTTTCTTACCTGATGCAGTCCGCACAAGAGCTGGATACAGTAGTCGCAAGCATTGTAAAACGGACAGAAGAAGAGATGAAAGAGGATTAAAGCCTAATAAAACGACCCTTTTCAGATAATTTTGGCTCCTTATATAACACAGCTTTTATGCTGTCAAATTCCTGAATTCCTGAGGTGTATTGCCTGTTTTCTGTTTGAATAATCTGCTGAAGTACTGCGGATATTCAAAGCCTAACTGATATGCTATTTCACTTATGCTTTTGCTGCTGCCCAATAATATGTTTTTCGCTTCCTCAATAACAAAATGATGGATATGATCCTTTGCATTCATGCCTGTTTCTTTTTTTAACAGGTCGCTTAAATAGTTGGGTGAAAAATTGACAATCGCTGCCAGATAGCTAACCGTAGGCAGTCCTTTCTTTTCCAGTTTGTCCGAATAGAAATAGTCTTTCAGGGCTTTTTCAACCTGTCCTACGACATCCCTGTTTGTATGTTTTCTTGTAATGAACTGCCTGCCATAATATCTTGCACAATAGTTTAAAAACAGCTCTATATTGGAAACTATCAGGTTCTGACTGTGACTATCAATATTCTCATTTAATTCATTCTCAATATTCACAATACAATCATGTAAAACCTGTTTCTCTTTTTCTGATAAATGCAGGGCTTCAGATGCCTCATAAGAAAAAAAGGAATAGTCTTTCATCCTGGAACCCAATGCCGTTCCCCGTACCAGATCCGGATGAAAAAACAGTCCCCATCCCATCATGTCTTCCCGTTTTTCAATCTCACTGTCCAGTTCCACAACCTGTTTGGGAGCGATACAGATCAGACTTCCTTCCTGAAAATCATATTGCTGTCTGCCGTATTTCATATTATTGATGCAGTAGTTCTTAAACATAACCGAATAAAAACCGCAGGATATCCGCGTACCCGCCTCAATATATTCATCTACTTTACT
The DNA here is from genome assembly GCF_001898245.1 of Flavobacterium sp. 40-81. Taxonomy (NCBI): domain Bacteria; kingdom Pseudomonadati; phylum Bacteroidota; class Flavobacteriia; order Flavobacteriales; family Flavobacteriaceae; genus Flavobacterium; species Flavobacterium sp. 40-81. The sequence continues at coordinate 22,684 of NZ_MKTM01000032.1, read as the reverse complement.
AAAATCAATTACAGCAACCAGAGGATGCTTTGCGCCTCCCTGCTGTACAAACCTGTTGATCTCGGAGATGGTCTCCAGATGTATAATCTGTTTCATTGCTATACTGTGTTCGTTTTCCTATTGCAGTTACTACTGTAACCGGGTATTCCTGATTTTTGGCTAATCCGTAATTCTCTTTAATGCTTTACCGCATACTGTAAAACAGTGTTTTATCCCCTTAGGGTCTTATTTTGTTTTTGCTAATGCTCCTGCTTCTTTCAATAGCTGTGCCGATTCTACTATGGTATGTCCCGCAGGTGAACGCACAGCATACTGAAACAGTAATGCCGCAAGAGCTTTTACCGGTAATGGTGCTATTTTCCGGAGTAGTCCGAGTTTATTCAGAAAAGAAATAATGGCAACACTAATTTTTTCTCCGGACCTGTCGGAATCGGGTCTTAACAACGGTCCGGGACGAAAAACAATCAGGTTCTTAAAGTTTAGCGCTTCAACAGCCTGCTCCAGTTCTCCTTTCATTCTCGAATAGAATAATGACGATTCCGGATTAGCCGAGGTTGAAGATACCAGTATAAAAGTGGGGATCTGTTTCGATTTCGCTATTCTGGCAAATTCATACTGATAGCTATAATCAACTTTATACTGGGCTTCCTTGCTTCCCGCCGCTTTCAATGTTGTTCCCATACAGGAGAAAGCCACATCGGCAGTAACGGCTTCGTCCCACTCGCCTATCCTGTCAAAATCGACTACCTGTTCTTTTAGTTTTGTATGTTTTACAGGGAGCGGTTTCCGAACCAGCGCCACAATTTCTGTCACTTCCGGACTTGCCATCAGCAGTTCCAGTAACTCTTTTCCCGTAGCGCCTGTAGCGCCTATTATAACAGCTTTCATATTAAAATATTTGTTTCCGGATATTACTCATACAAAATACGATATATTTTTTGATGCCGGGCTTTATTCTGGCTACGAATTGTTCCACTACTTTTTAAGCTAATCATTAGCCGGTATGTTTTGAGGTAAAAAGGTTATTTTATTCTGTGAAATGTAGCGGTCTTCCCTAAAAAGGAAACTCCCATAAAGCCACGCAGGTACATTTTTTCATTTTTAATCCAGGCTTTACAGCTATAGGTATCGCCACTTGGTGCATTGTATATTTTCCCGTCCACATACGCTTCCCCATCCCATTTGAGATTCGTCAGACTGGTAATCCCGATTACATCCCTTGTCCGAAGTTTCGAATCAGGATTCCGGCTATCTTTCTTTGAGGTAACCCCATCATTTTCTACAATCTGGTTACCCCACAGGTATTTTCCATAATATTGATCTCCCTGTTTAAAGATTTCCAGTTTTACATCTTTCTTATCCGATTCCCATTTTCCCAAAATAGCGTCCGCCCCGGTCTGTGCAAATGTTTTCCCGGCAAATGCCAGTACTAGTATAAATATGATCTTTATTGTTTTCATTTTAAAAATTTAATGGTTGTTTATTACGTTTGCAATCCGGTTATAACTGACTCATTACGATTTTATCGAACAGCTTATCTCCCAGATATGTCCTCATCCACACCATAGGTTTGGCAAATTTCCCAACCCTGTATCTTGTTTTGGGCTTTTTACTGTTTATTATTTTGGTTACCGCATTAGCAATAACTGCCGGTTTGGAAGAACCGTTCCCTTCCGCCGCTTTACGGGTACCGTCTTCAATCTTGTTCATCATCTGCCTGTAAGCACTGTCCTTTCTAATCTTTGCAAACCCATCCAGCAATACCGATCCAAATTCCGTCGCTATAAAACCGGGTTCCAGCACCACGACGTTAATATTGAACTGTTTCAGCTCTAACCGCAAACAATCGCTCAAACCTTCTACTGCATGTTTGCTTGCATGGTACCAGGCCCCCATTGGGAAATACATTTTCCCGCCCATTGAAGACGTGTTGATAATGGTCCCCTGCCCGGCTTTACGCATATAAGGAACCACTTTCTGTGTCATTGCAGCCATACCAAAAACATTGACCTCAAATTGTTTTCGGGCTTCGTCTAAGGAAACATCTTCAACCGAACCATACAAACCAAAACCCGCATTGTTCCAAAGCACATCTATTCTCCCTTCTTTTCGGATAATTGTATTGACCACATTGTCAATGTCCGCTTCATCGGTTACATCCATCATTATCGGATGACCTCCAATTTGTCCGATGTCTTGCATCTGGTCGATTCTTCGGGCTACTGTATAAACCGTATGGCCTTCGCTGATAAGTTTCTTTGCAGTTTCTTTTCCCATTCCGGAACTTGCTCCGGTAATTAAGATTACTTTTCCCATTTTCCTGATGTTTTATTTTATACTGCAAATATCTGACGGCCAGGAGCCATTCCTTTAAGACAAATCCACGATTATTGTATACTTTTTACCGTTAGGACCGAAAACAGCTGGCAAATCAATTTAGTATTACAGAAACTACATTGAAGCGAAGATCAACTATCCCGTTTATGAACCGGCATCAGGAAAATATTTTTATGAAATAGCAATACGCAAAGAGAAAAAAGATTTCAGACAGCATCCGCTGCAACAACAATTCCGCTATATTGATAAATAAAGCCATCAATCACCATTTTGAATCTGCTGACGCCACATTATATTTATATATTACTTTTTAATAAATTTAACTTTGGAAACAATCCTAAAACAGCCAACACTTTTGTAACAGATTACTTTATAAGCAGACACATTGTTAAACAATTCACAGGAACCATAACAATAAAAAACACCAACCATGATTTTCAAACAAACCAAATACACCTTACTACCATCCCTACTGTTAATCGTGTGCTTTTTTTCCTGCCAACAGCAAGACAAACACCGGCAGATTGATGCGGTTATAAAAGATTTCCATACTCAGGGTGCTTTTAACGGTGCTATACTGGTTGCCCAGAACGGTACGGTTGTTTACGATACCGTTATCGGATTGGCCGACTTTACCACCAAAAAAGACTTACAGCCGGACAGTCCTTTTTACCTGGCATCCTTATCCAAACAATTTACTGCCATGGGTATTATGCTGTTAGCGCAAAAACAACTGTTAAACTATAACGATCCCGTTTCAAAATACCTGCCGGAACTGCCGGAGTATGCAAAATCGATAACCATCCGGAATCTGCTGAATCACACATCCGGATTAAAGGACTATTTCGAATCCCCGGGTTTAATCAAACCGGGACTGACCAATCAGCAGGTATTCCATTGGCTGCAAAATGAAAAAAAGCTGAATTTTGCTCCCGGTGAAAAATACGAATACAGCAATACCGGCTACCTGTTATTATCGTTAATAATAGAAAAAGTGAGCTCCAAACCGTTCGCCCTGTTTATGAAAGAATCCATCTTCGATCCGCTAAAAATGGAACACACACAGGTATTTGAAGCTAATACCACAGCAATTAAAAACAGGGTTGCCGGCTTTGACAAAAACAGTAAACCGGACGATTACAACATCCTGACTACCGGCGACGGCGGAATTTTCGCCACCACACACGATTTATTTATCTGGGATCAGGCCTTATCCAGCAATCGGTTACTAAAAGATACGGTACTCGAAGAAGCGTTTACAAAACCCAGACTAAACAACGGTACTTATTCCGATTACGGATTTGGCTGGAATATTATTGAAGACGATACTAAAAAAGTGGTTTTTCATACCGGCGGACTAAACGGCTACCGAACAATGATCTGGAGAGATCTGGATAAAAAAATCACGATCATCCTGCTGACCAATAATGGTGATGCCCTTCAAATGTGGCCGGTTACCAATGCTGTATTAGCAATAATGGGCGGTAAAAAATATGTAGAATAAGGCTGCTGCTTATGTCTTTTCCTTTTAATCCGTTGCGCAATTACGGCAGCTTCAATACGGACGGATCCTTCCAAACCGGTAACACTTCTAATTACCGGCGGGCATGAAGGATTTAAGAGGAAATTATCAAACGGGTATTGATTAATCTCCTAACTTTGTTTAACAAAACAGATTAAAAGATGAACATTATTAAAAACCTGTTCAGTATTAAAGACCTTGAAAACCTTTCAGGAGTAAAAGCCCACACAATCAGAATATGGGAAAAAAGATACGATATCTTACAACCCATGAGAACCGATACCAATATCCGCTATTACGACACTGTTCATCTTCAAAAACTGTTAAACATTTCTTTACTGCACCATCACGGTTATAAAATTTCGGAAATAGCGGTACTTTCCGACAACGCCTTAAACACCCTGGTTAAAGAAACCGCATCGGATAAAAGTGCTCAAAACCATGCAGTGAATGCCTTTAAAATGGCGATGATGAGCTTTAATCAGCAATTATTCATCGAAACCTACAACAACCTGATTACGCACAAAACCTTTAAAGAAATCTTCTATGAAGCTTTCCTCCCGTTATTGAGTGAACTGGGTCTGCTATGGCAAACCGAAACCATCACGCCGGCCCATGAACATTTTATCAGTCATTTGATCCGGTTGAAACTGCTTCGCAATACCGAACTGATACAGGCCAATGAACCAACCCGAAAGGATCGTGTTTTTATCCTCTTTTTACCATTGAATGAAATTCATGAATTGGGATTGCTCTATGTGAATTATGAACTTTTACGACACGGATACCAAACCCTATATTTGGGCGAAAGCATTCCCAAAGAAAACCTGTCCGAAATATTCAAACACTTTGAAAACGTCACCTTTGTGTGCTATTCCACTGTAGAACCCAAAAAGGAACAATTAAACGATTATATAGCTTCACTGGAAAATGAATTGTTGCAGAAAGCAAACAGCAAATTATGGCTATTGGGTTCTGCTACGGCCTTTATTAACCCAAAAAATATCTCTTCAAAAGTCGTCTTAATCAATTCGCTGCAAAAACTGGAACTTTACCTGTAATTTTCTTTGGCATACCTGTTCCGTATGCTGCAAAAAAGACCACAGTAAACCGTAAAAAACAGCGTCCGGATTTTCCCGTTGGCATTCCTTTTTTCAAAATACAAATAATCTCATTGCAATGCCCTGTAAGCATTTATTCGCGGAAAAACGGAAATCTTCCGGAATGCCGATTGTCCCGTTGAAGTATTTTCAGAAATAAAATTCTTATAAAAACATTCCGTCCGACCGTCAAAAAAACACACAAATCACTAAAAAACAAATAGTTAAATAATTTATTTATATTTATTCTAAATTAATTTGTCTATTCAATCCGTTGAATTTAATTTTGAAGCAAACTAAATGAACTTAAATATCACAGTAAAATGAACAGACAATTAGTCGTGTTTTTGTTGAGCTTCTTCTCAATGATTTCATTTGCTCAAAACAGGGGAACCGTTAAAGGAAATATCGTTAATGAATCCGGAGTTCCCATTCCAAATGCAAGTATAACCGTTTTAAAAACCACTAACGGCACTTCCACCAACAATCTCGGAGAATACTCCATCCCCAATCTTCCCTACGGTAACTACACACTACGATTCTCAATGGTAGGTTACCAAAAATCAGAAACAAAAATCACGGTCAATTCAGAAGTAACGACAGTACCTGTATGGGTAATTAAAGAAACTGTTAATGAACTGGATGATGTGGTTATTAATGAAAAGAAAACGAACAAGTTCACAAAAAGAGTGAGTGCGACCGTTTCAAAAATGCCTTTAAAAGATATTGAAAACCCGCAGGTTTATGTATCGGTTCCGGCAGAATTGTTAAAAGAACAGGTGGTTACCAACTTTAACGATGCTTTAAAAAATGCAACCGGTGTTACCCGTTTATGGGAATCTACAGGTCGTGGCGGTGACGGAGCGCAATACTTCTCAATGAGAGGTTTCTCTGTACAGCCGAGCATGTTAAACGGTTTGCCGTATATTAACAACGGTACTCTGGATCTGGCAAACACCGAAAGTATTGAAGTAATCAAAGGCCCATCCGGAACATTGTACGGAAGCAGCCTGATCTCTTACGGCGGTTTGATCAATGTGGTTACCAAAAAACCGTATGAAACTTTTGGCGGAGAATTGGCCTACAATGCCGGTACTTACGGATTAAACAGAATTACAGCCGATGTTAATACGCCGCTTGGCAAAAACAACGATGTATTCTTCAGAGTTAATGCCGCTTATACGACTAACGACAGTTTTCAGGATGCCGGTTTTTCGAAATCATTATTCGTAGCCCCTTCAATAACGTATAAAGCGTCAGACAGACTAACGTTTATGATCAACACAGAGTTCTTCAGTTCTGAAGGTTCTTATGCGCCTATGTTGTTCTTAAACCGTAATTTACCGTTATCATTCAACAGTATCGATCTATTTGACAAGAATTATAAAAATTCATTTACGTCAAATGACCTTTCCATCAAGAATCCAAATTTTAGCTTACAGGCACAAATGCTGTACAAAATATCCGATTCATGGACTTCACAGACTGCTTTATCCAGAAGTACTTCAAAATCGGACGGATATTACTCGTATTTATTTGACAGAGGTAACGGAAATGAATTCGATCGTTATATTACCAAGCTAAATGCAGAATCATTCGGTACGGATATTCAGCAAAACTTTATCGGAGACTTCAAAATTGCAGGTTTACGAAACAGAATGGTTGTTGGTCTGGATTACTACAACAGCATTATGAAAGACAACAGTACCGGCTGGGTAGGATTAGGTTTTGTATCGTTAGCAGATGGCAGCGATACCGGAAACACCACCCGTCCGTCTGTAGACAATGCTTTGGCTGCCTCACCGGTTACCAAATCGACAGCAGAAACAGAAACCTATGCTGCCTATATTTCCGATGTTATCAACATTACCCCTACACTATCGGCTATGGGTAGTTTACGTGTGGATCATTTTGTGGGTCAGGTAGACAATGAAAAGAAAGGGCAAACGGCTTTATCACCTAAATTCGGTTTATTATACCAGCCGTTAAAAGATAAACTATCCGTTTTCGCAAACTATATGAATGGTTTCAAAAACATTTTGCCACAGGCAATCACCAACCAGACAACTCAGGAAAGAGAAGGTTACAGAACGTTTGATCCGGAAAAAGCCAATCAGATGGAATTTGGTGTAAAATCAAGTTTCTTCAACAACAAATTGAGCGCTACCGTAAGTTACTATGATATTAAAGTAAGCAATATCGTGATGAATGTTGGTAACGGTCCTGCTACCTATACACAAGGTGGTGAGGTAACCAGCAAAGGTGTTGAAGTGAGTGTTGTAGCCAACCCGGTTGAAGGATTGAACCTTATTGCCGGTTTCAGTAAAAACGATTCGGAAGTAACCAAAGATTTGGATACAGCAGGTTATATCGGAATGCGTCCGGAAAGTGCCGGTCCGGAAACACTGGTTAACTTCTGGGCAAACTATACGTTTAACGAAGGCAGCATCAAAGGTTTTGGCTTCGGTTTCGGAGGAAACTATGCGAGTGAGCAGAAAACCCTGAACAGATCCAACATTGGTACTTTCAGCTTACCAAGCTACACGATCGTAAATTCCTCTTTATCATACAGCACTGAGAAATTCCACATCATTTTAAAGATGAATAATATTACCAACGAAAAATATTATTCAGGATGGTCAACGGTTAGTCCGCAGGCATTGCGTTCCATTACAGCCGGATTAACCTATAAATTTTAATTTATTCCAGTTAGTTAGTAAACTCCCCTGTCAAACGGGGAGTTTTTGTCTTAAAAACTTAATCATACCAATATGAAAAATTTATTCCTGATTACCGCCCTGTTAGTGATGGGACTTAGCAAAAGCTTTGCTCATTTTATGTGGATTGAAACCAATGCCACCGGAAAAATCAATACTTCCCAGGAAGTACGGGTTTACTTTGGCGAATACGGCCATGATGTCCGTGAAAAAGTAGGAAGCGACACTTTTAACAAAATGCAGGCTTTCACGCTTTGGGCAATCGCTCCGAATGGCGAAAAAACAAAACTGACCGTTACACCTGCCGATCTGTATTACAAAGCGGCTTTTACCCCTAAAACAAACGGTACCTACACTTTTGTACTGGATAACGACAAAATTGAGGTGATTGACTTTACGAAATACAACTTCGGGATTTTTAAAACCCATTACCATGCTACGGCAAAAACAGAAGTTGGTTCCGGTTATACCGCTTCGGCTTCGGCAAATCCAAACGGATTATCCATCAGTGATATTTCTAAAAAACAGGTAGGTTTAAACGGGGAGATCACATTGAAAATAACCTATAAAAATGAGCCTTTTGCAGAAAAGGAAATCGATTTGTTTATTCCGAACCAATGGTCGAGAAAAGTAAAGACCAATAAAGAAGGGATCATCACTTTTAAAGCGCCTTACAAAACCCAATACCTTGTTGAAGCGACCCATAAAGAGGAAACTCCGGGTACATACAACAACAAAGAGTATCAGTTTATCTGGCACAGTGCTACCTACGCCATTCCGTTTTAATAATCCTTAATTTATTTTACTGCCAAACGGTAAAAGCCCTATTTGAAAATACCCTGATGACTAAAAAAAAGAAAAATACTTTTAAACAGTGGATTGGAAAAGTCCATTTATGGCTGGGACTGGCTTCCGGCATTATCGTTCTTTTACTTTCCGTTACCGGCTGCATTTATGTTTTTAATGATGAGATAACCACACTTATCCGAAAAGAGGCTATTTATGTAACGGACAAAGCGGAAAAAACCATCCCCGTTAGTCAATTATGGGAATCAACGGCAAAACAAATGGGAGAACGCATCCGGTCGGCTTCAGTAATTACTTATACCGATCCGGACAAAGCCTGGGTTTTCCGTACGTTTAAAAGAAGTGACAAACCGGATTCTGTTTTTTATTTCGGGAATATCGATTATTATCAGTCCATCTATGTCAACCCTTATACCGGGAAGATTTTGGGTGTTTATGATGAAACAACCGACTTTTTCAATATTGTAAAGTTTCTTCACTGGAGCCTGTTGTTTGAAACCGAAATCGGTCAGCCCGTTATCGGGTGGGGAACCTTTATTTTCGTGATCATGCTGATAACCGGTATTATTTTGTGGTGGCCCAAAAACAAAGCCGCCCGGAAGCAGCGTGTCTGGTTCCAATGGAAAGCCACAACACAATGGAAGCGCAAGAATTATGACCTGCACAACATTCTCGGTTTTTACATTGCCTCAATAGCCATTATCATTGCTTTTACCGGAATGGTCTGGGCATTTACCTGGTTTCAGGCCATTGTTTATGTAGCCGGATCCGGCACAACAACGCCACCGGATGTTAAAACAGCCACCTCAAAAGTGGTAAAAGGAAATACCGATGCCGCTATAGACAGTGTTTACATGGTGACCAAAAGCAAATATCCGGCCGCAAGCGCCTACAGCATCAGCAAACCGGCCGACAGTACCGGTGCGGTAAATGTGTATGTTCAGGTAGTGGATGGTGCTTATTACATCAACCACAGTTTGCAGTTTGATCAATATACCGGTAAACTGCTGCTGGAAAGAAAACACGATGAAAAAAACTTCGGAGAGAAACTCATTACTGCCAACTATGACATTCATGTGGGCGCTATACTGGGAATACCCGGAAAGATAATCGCCTTTATTGCCTGTTTTATTTGTGGCATGCTGCCCGTAACAGGATTCCTGATCTGGTACGGCAGGAATTTTAAAAAGAAATAAAAAAAGCCCCGAAAGGGCTTTTTTTATTTTTGCTCTTTGGGCATTAATTCTTTTAATGGCGCTAACTGATCCAGATCTAAATTTCCTTTTTTAAGAAGACCCACCAGCGACATAACATGGTTAGGATTCATATCGTCACCTAAAATACGGACCACTGCAAATCCCTGATCGCTTTTATTTCCGTACAGTACAAACTCACTAACGTGGTCTGTATCCCCTACGAAATAAATAGCGCCTCCTTCTTTTCCGGAACCCATTTTAATCAGCTCCTGATAGCTTTCATCCTTTAAAAGGGTATTCACTTTAGCACGCTCCGTTTCAAATTCTTTCTGGTTTTTGCCATCTGCTTTAAAAGCCAGTACATTCATTTTTTTAAACGACTTTAAAGCTGCTTTTTCCTCATCGGACAAGGCAACCTTATCAACATTTATAAAACTGGGAGCAATATCAACAGCGATAAACTCTTTATTGTTGGAATTCTCTACAAAATACTTCTGTAAAGACGGATGACTGTCACAACTTGTCAGTACAAGCGCAAGCATTCCTGCTATTAGTCCTAATTTTTTCATCTTTTATAATGTTATGGGGTTGTAAAATGCAAACGGATAAATGATTATCCGTTTGCATCTGGAATGGTTTTATTTCTGTGATGCTTTCTTTAAAGATTCTCCTCCGGGAAGTTTCATCTTTTCTGTTAAAGCTGATATTTCGTCTAAATCAAAGTTACCGGTCAGTGACATCAATACAGTTTCGTTTCCTTTTCCGTTTCCGCCTTCAATGTACATTAAAAGCTCTTTTATCTGGCTGCTGGTTGCTCCTGATTTTACGTAGATCTTAACATTTTTACCATTATCATTCACTCTCATTAATTCTTCAAGAGGATTGGATTTCAAATAGGACGCTACACTGGCTCTCATTTCCGAAGCCGGTTTTGCACTTGTTGTTGTGTACACTTTCAGGTTATCCAGTTTTTTAAGTAAACTGATATATCCCTGTGTTTGCTTGTCGGAAGTATCTACTTTCACTTTACTCATCATTTCAAACATCTTTTTGTTGACAACTACCGAAGTAACATCGTCCTGATCGGCAAATTTTTCAAAAGTCGATTGGGCAAAAATCATGCTTGGTAATACTGCTAAAACTAAAGTGAATACTATTTTCTTTATAATTGCTTTCATAATAAAGGGGTTTTAAAATTGTTGTGGTTTACTATCTAAAAATTGTTTTTGTTGTTTTTTCATACTCTTTCATATAACTCATACCTTTCACACCTACATTGACATTTTCAGAAACAAGTTCCAGCGCTTTTTGAGTTTCTCTGTAAGCGACTTCCGGATCTTCAAAAGTTCCCAGATCGTGTTCCTGTGTTTGCGGATGCTGGTTCAAAAAGGTAAACAGTCCAAACAAAAGGGCAACACTTGCCGCAACAGATATCCACGCTACATAGTTTCGTTTTCTGGGTTGTAGTGGAACTGTTTTGGTAAACTGTTCTTGTTTTGCCTGAGTGAAGTAACCAAACATTGCCCGGTATTGTTCCAGATGGGGCGCCACATCCGGCTGTGAAAAGTAATCTTTCAACTGCTTTTCTTCAGCAATACTGGTTTCTCCTGAAAAGTATTTTTCGACTAGTTTATTAATTGAATTGAATTCCATAATTGTGTTTTTTAACCAATTGTTCTCTTATTATTTTCCTTGCTCTCGATAATGCCACCCGCACTGCTGTTTCATTCATATCCATGATTTTGGCGATTTCCGAGAATTCATATTCCTCTACTTCTCTCATTTGAAGAATAAGCCGCTGCTGCTCGGGTAATGTTTCCATTATTTTTTCCACCCAGTCCCAGCTGTCTTTATCTTCAAGTTGTTTTTGAACATTTGCCGTTCCGTCCGAGTAATTGCTATGTACGATTTGCAAATTTGAGGCCCTTTTTGACTTTAACTGGTCAAGACAGTAGTTTTTGGTCATCGTCATTGCAAAAGCTTCAACACTGGAATAGCTCGACAGTACATTGTTATTTTTCCATAATTTCACCAAAACTTCCTGAGTAGCATCTTCGGCTTCTTCAGTACTCACAAGCAAACGTTTCGCCATCCGAAACAATTTGTCTTTAAAAGGAGAAATCAATTTTATAAACTCCTGTTGGTTCATAATTCGCTGTTGGTTAGTTTTGGTTTATAATAGCAAGACGAACAGTATTTCTTTTTGTTACATCCGTTCGTAAATTTTATTAAAAATAATAAAAAAAGCGGTCAGGAATAGTATCTCCTGACCGCTTCAATTGTGGAATGCTGCTAATGCTTATCTGATTATCAGCTTTTTTATTTCTTTTCTGCCGGTTGTTGCCACTTCAATCATATATGTTCCGGAAGCTAAACCGGATACCGGTATCTGGTTGTGGTTTCCTTTGTTCAGGCTTTTAACAACACGTCCGTAAAGATCGTAAATCACTACCGTAGTTGCTTCATCCGATTCCAGATAGACAACATCACTTGCCGGATTAGGATACATACGGAATGCCGTGGTATCGAAATCATGGATTCCTAAAGTACTCTGATTGATTACCCCCACAGCATCCAGGTCAAATCCTCCGGATGCAAACGGCGTTGCATACGGTTCGTTGATAATATTCCCATGGCTGTCGTGTGTTGCATATACCGGATCGATCGTACCGATCACATCGATTACTTTTACATGGGTAATTCTGTCTTTATTCAATAACGGGTCATTTGGAATATCGGATAAATCGAAAGGTGTCCCGAAGTTTGCACGGTACTTTCCTGCCAGGTTGTTTATGTAACGGCAATCCAGGTTTCCGAAACCGCCAATCTGTGTGGTGGTTTGCGTTTCGCTATGCGACGGGAATCTGAAAAAATTAATTCCGTCTGAACTTACCTCAACAAAAGCCAATTCTAAAAAGGTATCGGAAAAACTATTTTCAAAAACAGCAAAATCAAATCCCGGTCCGTTTGCAATTGGCGTAGCAAAAGTCATCACGGCACTACCGCCATCACCCAGACTGACAATAGCACTGCCGTTAGCCGGTCCGGTAGCATCGTCAGCAGTTCCCACAGTGGCCAAAGGCCCGGTAGGATTGGTAATATTCTGCGGTCCGCGAACTACTGTAGCTCCGGTAGCCCAGCCAACAAACTGGGAGCTGCTGCCCGGAATAGCAGTCGTTCCGGCTACACCCGCTGCCGGTGCATAGGATTGTGCGTTAAGAAGAGTCGTAAGGCTTAAAGAAGCGATAAGTAATATTCTTTTCATGTTCGTTTGTGTTATTTTTTTATAATCTTGTAGGTTAGTGTTTTAGTGCTCTCCAATTCTATTGTAACCAGGTAAATACCGACAGCAGCAGCAATGTTCATGGTTACCGTTTCAACAGCAGCTGCATTTTTCCGGGCAATTACCTGTCCGTAGGTATTCAGGACCGTTATTTTAGCTTCCGGGATTACTCCGCTAAAATGAATGGTAAATTCCGAAGTTGTCGGATTGGGATATAATGTGATGTTTTTCCAGTCAAATTCCAGAGCGGTTAACGAACAGTTCTCCCCGATACCAATCGGATTGCGCTTGTCAACCAAAGTATTGTCGGCCAGCTGTCCTTCATTGTTTTTTCCCCAGGTAAATAATTTATTGTCATTGTTTAAAGCCATTGCATGGTTTGATCCGGCACTGATCTTTTCCCAGTTTGAAGCAGTACCAACCTGTAATGGCAGTGTTCTGTTTACCGTTGTTCCATCGCCAATCTGTCCGCTGGAATTATAACCGAAACTCCATAATGTCTTGTCGTTTTTTAAGGCTAAACTGAAATCCCAGCCTCCGCTGATGGCCGACCAGCTGTTTTCGCTGCCCACCTGTACCGGGCTGTTTTTTTGTATTGTCGTTCCGTCGCCCAGAGCGCCTTCGGCATTTCTGCCCCAGCTCCACAACGTACCATTTTCTTTAATTGCTAAAGAATGGCTGTAACCGGTACTGATTGTTTTCCAGTCGTTCGCCGTTCCTATTCTTGTAAGCACACTTTTAGTGATTACCGTGTCGTCGCCCAATTGTCCGCTTAGGTTAAGTCCCCATGCCCATAGTGATCCTTCCGTTTTCAGTGCCAGGTTGTGACTACCGCCGGCAGCAATCAGCTTCCAGTCCGAATCTGTTCCTACCTGAACCGGCGTACTGGCATTTCCGGTTTCTGTTCCATTCCCTAACTGGCCGGAAGTATTGTATCCCCATGCCCATAAGGTACCGTTCGTTTTTAAGGCTAACGTATGGTTTCCGCCGGCACTCACCGCCTGCCAGTCGGTATCAGTACCCACCTGAACCGGATCTACCCTGTCCAGTATCGTTCCGTCACCAAGCTGTCCTCTTCTGTTGTTTCCCCACGCCCATAAAGTACCGTCTGCCTTTATTGCTAACGTGTGGTTTAACCCGCCGGAAACAATGTTCCAAACCTGATTGCCTATTTTTTGTAGTTGCTTTTTGTTATTCTTTGTTCCGTCGCCCAACTGCCCGAAAGTGTTTTTACCACTCAGCCATAATCCGCCGTCGCTTTCCACTACTAAAGAGTGGTTGGATCCGGCACTGATTTGCTGTTTGCATTGTGCAGAAAGTGTCTGGGTAAATCCTGAAAGTGCTGTAAGGCACAGTGTAAATAAAATTCTTAAAATTGTAATTTTCTTCTTCATTAATCCTTAAGGTATTGAATATACTGTTTTAAAAATTAGGCTATCTGAATCAGATAGCCTAAAAGTTTTAGTTATTGGGATAGAACCCGTTGGTTCCTATTCCTGTTGTTTTCTGACTCAGAACGGTTCCGGCACTGGAGTAAATCGTTACAGCACTTTTGTTGACAAATCCTTTTGCATCAGACACGTATATTCTTCCGTTTATAGCTGCAAAGCCATAGAACGTAGAAAAATCATTATCCGGTACTGTAAAGATAGAAGTATCACTAACCGTTGTATCGTTAATTCCCATACGGTACACGCCGTTACCTTTTGTAAAGTAAACCACTTCCCCGTCAATGTCCATATTTCGGGCATTAACCAATGTTGCAGGGAACGTTACTGTACCGGTAATCTGGTCGTTCTGCGTATTTATTTTAACCAGCTTGCTGGCGCTGTCTGCACCGCTAAGCGCATATAAAGTGTTTCCTTTAGCTTCAATGGAATTTAATCCATCACCCACCTGAAGGGTTGCCGTTACGGTATTTGTTGCAGGATTAATAACAGTAATTTCCGATCCTGTACCGAAAGAAGCATTCATCACATATATTTTCCCGTTTACCGCAACAATCTTTTCAACGGTTTTATTGATCGCGATAGTTGCCAGTTTGGCAAATGTATCGGCATCATAAACCGTCACCGTATTGTTTGAAGAATTGGTTACATATATTTTTCCGTTTAGTGCCACCACATAGCGAGGCAGTGCCAAACCGTCTGTAATTGTTCCCAATGTTGCAAACGAGTGTCTGTTTACTATTTCTATTTTGTTTGAAGTATTCACAACAATATAGGCTTTCTCATTATAGAATCCCATGCTTTGTGCTACATCTCCAAGCACTTTTGTCGGGTTAACCACAAAAAAGATATTGTCCTGAAAGGTCAAAAGGTCATTTGAAATGAACGATACGGAAGCATTTGGCGTTCCAAAATTTCCTTCATTCAGCATAAAAACACCATTATCATAAGCCTGTAACGGATTTTCATATACTACCGAATCATCGCTCTGATTACAGGCAGCAAAAGAAAAATATAAAACCGCTAAAGCAAAAAGCTTACTCCATTTCATCATGTTAGTTTTCATGGTTGTTCTTTTTTAGTTATTAAAATAAAACCCGTTTGGCATTACACCAACTGTATAAGTGTTTAATGCAGCTCCGGTCATCGTGGTTACGAAAACTTTACCATTATCAACATAGTTAAGGGCATCCCCTACATAAATTTTATTGTTATGTGCTGCAAAACCATAAACGGTTGTAGCAGTCGAAGTAAAAGTTGGTGTTGTTGGCAACGTTGCTGTGGCCACATCTTTTTGATACACTCCTTTACCTTTCATATAATAAATAGTCCCGTTTTCGATATCCATAAATCCAGGATGTTCTGTAGCGCCGAAATCAAGTGTTTGTGCAACGGTATTGTTTGCCAAGTTCACTTTTACCAGTTTTCCTCCGGTTTCAGCTCCAGCCCAGCTTGGCTTTCCGGAACATAAAACATACAGGTTATCCTGGCTTACTTCAATTACAGAAGGTACATCGCCAACAGTGATTGTTGTTTGTACCGTGTTTGAAGTACTGTTAATTACCGATATTTTATCGTTAAATCCGTAACCACCTTTGTGTGCTACATATAAATTATTGTTGTACGTAATAATTTGCTCCGGTCCTTCCACTACAGCAATATTACCGGTAATCTGGTTTGTTGTCAGGTTAAGTACCGCTACATAATCGTCTGTAGCCACACCAGCATCACCCCAGTTGGTTACATATCCTTTTCCGTTAGCAAATGAAATATAACGAGGATTCTGAAGTCCGGTCTGAATCGTCGCTACACTTACAAAAGTATAACGGTTTACTACTTCAATTTTATTGTCTCCGTTTAAAACGATATAGGCGTTATCACCATTGAATCCGATGCTCTGACCAGTATTCCCCAATACTTTTGTAGGGTTCACCACATTGAAGATATTGTTTTGGAATAACGTTGGGTATTGTGCGGAAATAAAAGAAACCTCTGCATTCGGCTGTCCGAAGTTCCCTTCGTTCATTACTAAAATCCCGTTCTCATACGCTCCTTTAGAAACCGGTGCCGGATTTTCTTTATAAATAATCTCTTCATCTGTACAAGAGGCAAAAAAGACTGCCGATAGAAGACTTAGTCCAAGTAGTTTGTTGATTTTCATTTTTATTAAAAAATTAAAGTTAGGGTAATGTTATAATTTCTGCCAGGCATTAATCGGCTGACTACGCTTTCATATTTTTCATTGGTCAGGTTACGAACCTGGGCTCCCAAACGGTATTGGCTTTTTTTACCGATACTGTAATCGATTCCGAAATTGGAAACCAGGTAATCCTTTACCATATATTTAGGATCATTGTCCGATAAGGTAAACACCTCACCGTTGTACAGCGTCTGATAATAGGCTGCCATGTTTTTATAGCTATAGGAAACCGCACCGGTTAGTTTGTGATACGGTACGTAAATCAGTTGTTTTCTGGTTGTTTCGTCTTCCGAAACGGTATAGGCATAGGTACCTTTTAATCCCAGTTCATGAGCGCCCATTTTTTTGGTATAATCCAGCAAAACTTCCGCTCCGTAGGATTGCACTTTGTCGGTATTCACCGGAGCCCAATATCCTTCACTTGTCGGCAGCCAGCGCAGCATGTCCTTAATTTTCATATAATAAGCCGTTGCCGTTAGTTTTAAACCGTTAAAGGTAAACTCCTGACCAAAATCGGCCTGATAAGCACTTTCCGGACGCAGGTTCAGGTTTCCTCCCGGTTTCCAGTACAAATCGTTAAAAGTAGGTATCCGGAAATTGTGGGAACCGTTTAATTTTAGCTTGTACCATTTTGTGACGGCATAAGTGGCACCGGCAGAGAATAAAAACGGGCTCTGATAAGCATCCGTGATTTCTTTTCTTCCGCTTATTTCATACGTGAACGAATCGGATACCTGGTGTTTGAACAACAAAACTCCCGAACCTATTTTCCGGGTGGCTTCGCCGATTCCTTCGCCTTCACCCTCGTTTATCGTATAATCGAAAATCGCATTCAGTTTCATGTTTTTGGAAATCGAATACACTACATCATACTTTCCGATAAATGTCTTGACCTCACCAAAAGAAAAATTATCATTTTCAATATTGTCATAATACTGGTAACGCTCTTTTAAAATTGCCGCTTTAACATTTGAGGTAAAAGCCCCGGAATAATTGGTCCAGACCAATAAATTACGGGTATTGTAGTTGCGGTACTTTGTTTTGATGGCATTCGCCGATGTCAACGCAAAATGACGCTCGTCTTCATAAAACTGGCTGTATAGTTTAAGAACGTTCTTTGCATTTATTTTATAGCCGATATTCGCATTAACGGTGGTATTGAAATACTGCCCGTTGGTGTTTTTTTCATCAGTACCTACAAACGGATAATCGTTATCCGAACTGTTACGGCTAAAACTGATCTGGGTATTCCATTTTTCAGAACCGGCATTCAGGCGGTATTGTGTGTTGATCGTATTAAAACTTCCGTAACCCAGGTACAATTCATTTCTGAACTGGTCTTTAAACTGAAACTCATTGTTCAGGTGGACGGTTCCGCCAATCGCTCCGCTGCCGTAAATCACACTTCCCCCACCCGATTTTACCGAAATGGAGTTGAAATCACGGGTCGTAACCGTATTGAAATCCGTTTGCCCGAGCAATTGTGAATTGATGTTGATCCCGTTCCACAAAACAGCGGTTTGCTGTGCTGTAGTACCTCTGAAAGAAGCGGAAGAAACCATACCGTATCCGTTTTCCTTAAAATAGATCACCGAATTGTAATTTAACAATGACGTCAGTGCGGGCTGATTTTGGTGAATAATGGAGTCATTCAGCTGCAATACCGTTTGGGAAACCGTATTGTCACGCAGTTGAACATCGGATACTACTACTTCATTTAATTTAATAGTATCGTTTTGGGCGAACAAACTCTGGCCCAAAAAAAGAAAAGCAAAAAGTAATTTTAATTTCATAGTCTTAATAAGCCTTTTTTCCCGAAAGCTTTTAATGATTAATTACTATGGCAGGTCTCCTGGCTTGCGTCCTGTTATTCACCTTCCCGCAATCGTTACAATTGCAGTGGTTGAAGCATAATAACAGGCATTTCTATATTAAAGAAACAAAGCTCACAGTTGCGGGTACAGCTCAAGATTAAAACACCGGAAAATTTCCCCGTGGGCACTTGATTCCCTTTTAATATACTCAGTAAACTACTTAAGTATAACCACAATACAACGCAAAGATACTCGTAAGATTGAAATTATCTAATCCGAATTCGATTTTTTTTACATATATGACAAAAATACAATGAAAATAAATTTAATTTTGCAGAAACCGCAACTATCAAATGATGAGAAAAATAGCACTTTTATTACTGCTTTCGGCTATGGTATTTACAACCGTGAGCTGTAAAAAAGAAACGGAAAAAACTGCCGTAAATACTACCCCAGGTGAGAATACCATCAAACATGCCAAAGGACTTTCCATTTACAACTACGACGGTTACAGTGTTGTAAAAGTGACGAATCCGTGGCCGGAAGCCAAAGAAGGTTTTACCTATATTCTACAGGAAAAAAACGGTAAGGTTCCGGATAGCCTGCAAAAATATACTACCATTTCTGTTCCCGTTCAATCGGTTGTGGTAACTTCCACCACTCACGTTCCTTCACTGGAATTGCTTGGTGTGGAAAGCAAATTAGTAGGCTTCCCGAATACCGATTATATCTCTTCCGAAAAAACCAGAGCGCTGATAGAGGCTAAAAAAGTAAAAGAAGTTGGCAAAAACGAAAACCTCAACACCGAAGTACTGATCGATCTGGCTCCGGAAGTGATCGTAGGTTTCAGCATTGACAACAACAATAAAACCTACGCTACTCTTGAAAAAGCAGGTTTAAAAATAATGTATAACGGCGACTGGACAGAACAGACACCGCTTGGAAAAGCCGAATGGATTAAATTTTTCGGGGCTTTATTCGGCAAAAAGAAAGAAGCCGATGCTCTTTTCAGTTCCATTGAACAGAATTATACCAAAACACTGGCGATAGCCCAAAACACCACAAAAAAGCCAACCGTTTTTAGCGGTGCCATGTATCAGGACACCTGGTATCTGCCGCAAGGCGACAGTTGGGCTGCACTCTTTTTAAAAGACGCCAATGCCGATTATTTATGGAAAGACAGCAAAGGAACCGGCAGCATATCCCTTTCGTTTGAAGCCGTTTTCGATAAAGCCCAAAAAGCCGATTTCTGGATCGGTCCCGGACAGTTTACTTCCATACAGGAAATGCTGGCGTTAAATCCGCATTACGGACAATTTGATGCCGTAAAGAATAAAAACGTATATTCATTTGCGGTAAAGAAAGGTAAAAAAGGCGGTATTATTTATTTTGAACTGGCACCAACCCGACCGGATCTGGTTCTTAAAGACATGATCCGCATACTCCATCCTGAAGCTTTACCGGATTATCAATTACACTTTTTTCAAAAATTAGAATAAGTTGACAACAAATAACCGAAACAGTATTCTTTTTATCCTGCTGGGCATAAGCCTGGTGTTGCTGTTTTTTATCAATATCAGTACCGGTTCCATTGCGATTCCTTTAAAAGAAATTGTCAATAGCCTTACCGGGAATCCCGTTAGCAAAACCTCATGGGATTATATTATTAGCAGTTACCGGCTACCCAAAGCCATTACGGCTATACTCGCCGGAATGGGACTGTCTGCCAGCGGTTTGCTCATGCAAACTTTGTTCCGCAACCCGTTAGCCGGACCGGATGTTTTAGGCGTCAGTTCGGGTGCCAGCCTGGGTGTAGCCCTGGTGATATTAGGCGCTGCTTTTTTACCGCCTTTTTTAAGGGAAATTGCCGTATCGCCTTATAGTATCGTATTTGCTTCCACTTTAGGCAGCCTGGCGGTGCTTCTGGCTGTACTCTTAGTATCCCGCTATTTGCGCGATACCATGGGGATTTTAATCGTTGGTTTGATGTTTAGCAGCTTTACCGGTGCCATTGTGGGTGTACTAACCTATTTCAGTACGGCCGAACAGTTACAGAAATTCACTTTCTGGTCTTTGGGAAGCTTAGGAAACCTGTCATGGACTTCCATTATCATCCTTTTAATAACGGTTCTTATAGGTTTACTGCTCAGCCTTGGCAGCATTAAAGCTTTAAATGCCTTATTACTGGGAGAAAATTATGCCCGGAGCCTGGGATTGAATTTTAAAAAAGCCCGGCTTATCATTATCCTTGCCACCAGTTTACTCTCCGGAAGTATTACAGCCTTTGCCGGACCAATTGCCTTTATCGGCCTGACCGTTCCGCACATCGCAAAACTGTTGTTCCAAACCAGTAATCATGCTGTTTTGTTTTGGGCAACACTGCTTTTAGGGGCTTCCATCATGCTGTTGTGCGATTGTATTTCGCAGCTGCCGGGAAGCGACATGACCTTACCGATAAATGCAATTACTTCTATTATCGGAGCTCCGATAGTAATATGGCTGCTGCTTCGGAAACGAAAAATGATGAATTAACGGTGTAAAAGATAGCCATGAGTATAACGAACGACATATTAGTTACTACCGATCTGAGTATTGGTTATAAGACCAAAACTTCGGTAACGGTCATTGCCGAAAGCTTAAACCTGAACTTGCAGGCCGGCAAATTAGTCACGCTTATCGGTGCTAACGGTATTGGAAAATCGACACTGTTACGAACCATTACCGGCATACAGGCACCGCTGAAAGGTGCGGTTTTACTGAACAATAAAAAAGTTACGGCCTATCAGCCTACGGAGCTTGCCCAAAACCTGAGCATTGTTCTTACCGAAAAACTGCCGCCAAGCAATCTTACCGTTTTCGAATTGGTCGCTTTAGGCCGCCAGCCCTATACCAACTGGATCGGAACATTGTCTGACGAAGATATTGCAAAAGTGGATACCGCTCTGGAGCTGACGCAAATTACCGCTCTGGCCAATAAAAGGCATTATGAAATCAGCGACGGCCAATTGCAGAAAGTTTTGGTTGCCCGCGCTCTTGCCCAGGATACGCCGCTGATCATTCTGGATGAACCCACAACCCATCTGGATTTGCTGCACAAAGTGGCTTTATTCAAACTGCTGCGAAAACTCACGCATGAAACCGGGAAATGTATTCTTTTTTCAACACATGATATCGATCTTGCCATACAGCTGAGTGATGAAATGATTATTATGACACCGGAACACATCATCCAGGACCAACCCTGCAACCACATTGCAAACGGTTTGTTCGACACCTTGTTTAAAGATGAAAATATCTTTTTTGACAAAGAAAAAGGGAAATTTATTATCCGTTAAATTCCAAAGGTTTCGTAATTTTAAGCTTGTTTAAAAAACATGCTATGAACTGGAAAACCTCAACCGCTTCTGTTGTGCTTATCTTAACAACCATTGCAACACAAGCACAGCTAAAAACCGTCGATTATTCAGATGGGAATCAAAAACTACAGGGGCTGTCTGCCACTCCTAAAAAGACAAAAGCCAACAAAGCCGGTGTCTTGATTTTACCGGCCTGGATGGGCATAGACAACAACGCCAAAGAAAGTGCCGTTACACTGGAACAACAGGGTTATTATGCTTTTGTTGCCGATATTTACGGCGTGGGGAATAAACCTGAAAATGCAAAACAGGCAGGTGAACGTGCCGGATTTTACAAAAATAATTATTCCGAATACCAAAAGCGCATTCGTCTGGCTTTGGAACAACTGGTAAAACAAGGAGCAAATCCGAATGAAATTGCGATAATCGGCTATTGCTTCGGCGGTACGGGAGTACTTGAAGCTGCACGGGCCAATTTTCCGGTAAAGGGCGTTGTTTCTTTTCACGGCGGTCTTGGCAAAGATGCTTCCCGAAAAACTGAACCGATTACACCTAAAGTACTGGTACTTCACGGTGCTGACGATCCGTATGTTTCCGAGAACGAGATCAAAGCTTTTCAAAAGGAAATGCGCGATGCCAAAGCCGACTGGCAAATGGTGTATTATGCCAATTCCGTTCACGGCTTTACCCATAAAGATGCCGGAACCGATAACAGCAAAGGTGTTGCCTACAATGAAAAAGCGGCACAACGCTCCTGGAAAGCCATGCTGGACTTTTTTGATGAGATCTTTGAGTCGTCCTAAAATAGGTTGACAGATTTTAGAATAAAAATATATTAACCAGTCAGGCTTACCTGGCTGGTTTTTTCATGTATAAAATTAGGTGTTTTCATCATTAAACTCAA